>JBCBCD010000006.1:0-22592 GCA_038530915.1 Bacteroidota bacterium | reverse complement strand
ATAAAAAATGGTCCATTTTTTATACCTGACTTTGAGACGGCTCTTTTACATGATTGGGAAGAGAAGTTAGAAAAATTAGCACTAGTCGGAAGTCAAACCCAAGATGTGGTAATGATAGGAGGAGTGCCTACATGGACAGTCGTGCTTTTTAATAGAATTTTAGAGTTGACCGGAAAAGACAATATGCTTGAAGTTTGGCCTGATTTTCAAGTATATATTCATGGTGGCGTTAGTTTCAAGCCTTATAGAAAGACCTTTGAATCTTTCTTCCCTTCTAACCAAGTGGACTATCAGGAAGTATACAATGCTTCTGAAGGTTATTTTGCTGTACAAAATGATTTTTCCACTGATGATATGCTGCTCTTATTGGATAATGGGATCTATTATGAGTTCTTACCGATGGACCAATGGGATAGTGATGTACCTAAAGCGGTGCCACTCTGGGAAGTGGAACTAGATAAGCACTATGCCTTAATCATTAGTACCAATTCAGGCCTATGGAGGTATAAAGCCGGCGATACTGTAATGTTTACCCAGAAGAATCCTTATAAAATCAAAATAACGGGTAGGATCAAGCAGTTCATCAATGCATTTGGTGAAGAGGTTGTTATTGAGAATACAGATACAGCTCTGGCAGAAGCTTGCAAAGCAACGAAATCTACAGTGGTAGATTACACTGTTGCGCCGATGTATTTAACCAATTCTAATAGAGGAGGCCATGAGTGGTTGATTGAGTTTGAGCATAGACCTAAAAGCTTGAAAGAATTTGGTTATATTTTAGACAGAAAGTTGCAGGAAGTCAATTCTGATTATCAGGCAAAAAGATATAAAGACATTGCCCTTAAACCGCTGGAAATTGTAGAACTTCCAAAAGATACTTTCCATGCCTGGCTTAGGAAAAAAGGGAAGTTGGGTGGCCAGCATAAGGTGCCCCGCCTTTCTAATGATAGAAAGTATGTCAATGAGATCATTGAATTTATGGGACAATGGGCTGGATGATTACCATTGAGTTGCAAGAGTTGCATCGAGTACTCCATGCAACTCTTGCAACTCAATGGTGAAAATCACTTAAGCTCCATTTTCAAAAACCTACCCGTATGACTACTCTTATGCTTAGCTACTTCCTCAGGCGTACCCTTCACCACAACTTGGCCACCTCTATGTCCGCCTTCAGGTCCCATATCTATGATGTGATCCGCCATTTTAATAACATCCATATTGTGCTCAATGACGATGATGGTGTTCCCTTTATTGACCAGTTTGTTTAATACTTCCAATAAATGTCTAATATCTTCGAAATGCAGGCCAGTAGTAGGTTCATCCAAAATATATAAGGTATTGCCTGTATCTCGCTTGGCTAATTCTTCGGCTAGCTTGACCCTTTGCGCTTCACCACCAGATAAAGTAGTGGCCTGTTGTCCAAGGGTTATGTAACCTAAACCAACCTCATCAAGTGTTTTAAGTTTTCTGTATATATTCGGAATGTTTTTGAAGAACTCTGTTGCTTCACTCACCGTCATATCGAGCACATCACTGATCGATCTGCCTTTGTAGACGATCTCCAAGGTCTCACGATTGTATCGACGTCCCAAACACTTTTCACATTCTACATATACATCCGGTAGAAAATTCATTTCGATCACCCTCATTCCTGAGCCTTGACAAACCTCACACCTTCCGCCTTTGACATTGAAAGAAAATCTTCCCGGTTTGTAGCCTCTTATTTTTGATTCGGGCAATTCTGAAAATATCTTTCTGATATCTGTAAATACCCCGGTATAAGTAGCTGGATTAGAACGTGGAGTTCTTCCAATCGGGGATTGATCAATTTCTATTACCTTATCTACATGTTCCAAGCCTTCGATGGACTCATAAGGCATTGGTTTTTTGATGCTTTTATAAAAATGTTGCCTCAAAATAGGATATAGCGTCTCATTGATAAGGGTAGATTTTCCACTTCCCGAAACGCCCGTAACACAGCAAAAGATGCCTAAAGGAATCTCAATGTTTACTTTTTTGAGGTTGTTTCCGGTAGCTCCAAAAAGTTTCAGGACATTCCCGTTTCCTGTTCGTCTTTCTTTAGGCACTTCTATTTTTAAACTATCATTGAGATAGGAAGCCGTGATCGTTGTTTTGTCTAAAAAATCACTCGGAATTCCTTCAGCAACCAATTGTCCACCATGTTTTCCTGCTCCCGGCCCCAAGTCTATTAAATAGTCAGAAGCCATCATGATGTCTTTGTCATGTTCAACCACAATGACAGTATTCCCAATATTGGCCAATTCTCTTAAAGCTTCAATCAGTCTCTGATTGTCCCTTTGGTGTAAGCCAATACTCGGTTCATCCAGGATGTAAGTAATTCCGGTCAACTGAGAACCAATTTGTGTAGCCAGCCTGATTCTTTGAGATTCTCCTCCTGATAGAGTACGCGCAGGTCGATCTAAAGAAAGATAATCAAGACCTACATGAAGCAAGAAACCCAACCTCAGCTTGATTTCTTTTAAAACTTCAAAGCCTATGGTGTATTGTCTTTCGGTCAAATGTTGATCCAAATCTTCCAGCCAATCCCTGAGAGTGGTAATATCCATTTTTGCAAGATGCCCAATGTGTTTTCCGTTCAATTTGAAATGGAGGGCTTCTTTTTTTAGCCTATAGCCATTACAAGAAGGGCACACATCTACCATCATAAATTCTTCTGCCCATTTTCTGATTTTTTCAGAACTACTGGTGTCATACCAACGTTCCAACATTTTTACCAAACCATCATAAATCAAATTGTAAGAGTGATCAGCATTGGATTTTAGCTTAACATCTACTCCTGAACTCGCTCCATACAAAATAATATCAAGGGCTTCTTTGGGAATTTCATTGATAGGCGTAGCAAAACTAAATTTGAACTTCTTGGCAATACTCCTCAATTGTTTGAAAGTGAGATTGTCTCTTACCTCACCCAGTGGAGCTATGCCTTTTTCATTAATACTTTTGGAAGGATCAGGTATGACCTTATCCATGTCCACTTTATTGACCATACCTAAGCCATTGCAGGTTGGGCATGCACCATAGGGGGAGTTGAAAGAAAAAGTATTGGGTGAAGGTTCTTCATAAGAAATTCCGGTTTCAGGGTCCATCAAATGTTTACTCAATCCGACTATTGAGTTGTCTTCATGATTCATCACTAGAATAGAACCATTACCCAACTTTAAAGCTGTAGCAAGGGACTTTGCTAGTCGTTCTCTTTTGCTTTCTTCAACCTTTATCCTGTCAATAACCACCTCAATATCGTGTACTTTGTATCGATCCAATTGCATGCCCGGCTCAATATCAAGTATGACATTGTCAACTCTTACTTTTGTATACCCCTGTTTCCTGATTTGTTCAAATAAATCTCTATAATGACCTTTACGCCCCCTGACTACAGGAGCCATTAAGACTATTTTTTTTCCACCATATTGCTGAAACAAACGATCGATCATTTGCTCCTCGCTATACTTCACCATCGGCTTACCGGTAGCATAAGAGTAGGCCGTACCGACCCTCGCGAATAACAAACGCAAAAAATCATAGATTTCAGTAATCGTTCCTACCGTAGACCGTGGGTTTCTGCCTGTTGTTTTTTGCTCAATCGAAATCACCGGACTCAGCCCATCGATTTTCTCCACATCGGGCCTTTCCATCTCTCCGATAAACTGTCGAGCATAGGCAGAAAAAGTTTCCATATACCTCCTTTGCCCTTCTGCATAAATGGTATCAAAGGCCAATGAAGATTTCCCACTGCCACTAATCCCGGTAATAACAACCAATTTATTTCGAGGAATATTTACATCAACTTCTTTCAAATTGTGTACCCGAGCTCCAACAACTTCGATATGATCTTTAGCAAATGTTCCGTTAGATGATTCTTTTTCCATACTCATTTTGAGGCTGCTATAATTTTAAAGATCAGCAATTAACAGTTAACGTTGATTCCTAGTAATGAGTTGATCAAACGTTTAAAAAATATTTGAGTTTATGTTCAGTTTAGGTGTTTAGACGATTCGAACTTCGCCGAAGGCAGAAGTGTGTTAACCTAAACCTCTAAACAAATTAGCATATCCATATATCTCATAGATTTACAATTCCGACAATAAGGTCTTCACAATTAATGTCATTTTTGGCTCTGCACTTTGAGCTACACCAATTACATCCTCTAATGAAGTAGGTCTAATGTCTTCCAAAGGATAACACTTATTAGTGGCAACTGAAACTACAAATATGGGCAGTTCCATATGCTTTGCTACCAATACTTCAGGAATGGTTGACATACCTACTATATCTCCTCCTATTCTATTGATAAACTGATATTCAGCAGGAGTTTCCAGGTTGGGTCCTTGCAGGCCTGTATAGACGCCTTCGTGTGCTCTGATGTTGTTTTCGGCGGCGATTTGAAGGGCACGGGCATTCATAGCACGATCGTAGGTGTGCATCATGTCGGGAAACCTGGGACCTAGGCGCTCATCATTTTCTCCACGAAGAGGATTTTCAGCATGAAGGTTGATATGGTCTTTTACAAAAACCAGGTCCCCAGCAAAAATATGTTGACTGGTACTACCCGCAGCATTGGAAATGAAAAGTCTTTTGATGTTTAAGAACTTCAATACCCTGATTGGGAAGGTTACTTGTTTCATGCTGTAGCCTTCATAATAGTGGAAGCGTCCAGACATAGCGACCACTTTTTTTCCGGCAAGCATTCCAAAAAGGAGTTTGCTGCCATGAGATTTAACGGTAGCAGTAGGAAAATGAGGAATGTCGCTGTAGCTAATTTCAGCTTGAATGTCTATCTCATTGGTCAATTTACCTAATCCGGTACCAAGTACAATACCATATTCAGGCTCAAAAGAAGTTTGCGTTTTAATATACGTTAGTGCTTCCTGGATTTGATCGTAAAGCATAGTTGGCTATTCTTTTTTGGGTAAACAAGATGGAATAAAAGATTGTTATTAAACCATAAGCTTCAATACTCTTAGTGTGACGTTCCACACAACTATTCAATAACATCTGGCAAAGAACTATTATTTTTACTATATTTGCAAAAGCAAAAGAATCAAAAAAAGAGGGAAGCATCACGTGCTTCCCTCTTTCTAATTTACTCAAGGCTTATTTGAAAGATGGAGATTGAAAATACGATTGCCGAATTACTAGAAGAAAAATACAAGGAAGAAGAGTTTGCGGACTGTTTCACAGTAGAAGTTAAGCATCACGCCAACAATAAATTGGAAGTTTTTGTAGAGAGTGATTCAGGGATGACTTTCAAAAAATGCTCCAGATTGAGCAGGTACCTGGAAAGTTATTTAGATACAGAAGGTTGGTTGGGTGAAAAGTACACACTTGAAGTATCATCTCCCGGAGTAGGAAGACCACTCATACATTGGAGACAATACCCACTAAATATAGGACGAAAGGTAGAAGTGAGTATGTTGGAAGGTGCTGATAAAGAAGGTATACTGGTAGCAGTAGACGATAAAAGCATCACATTAGAAGAAAAAGTAAGAATCAAAGAAGGGAAAAAAAAGAAAACTGAACTGATAAAGACAGTAATCCCTATCGACCATATTAAGAAAACAATAGTAAAAGTTTCATTTAAGTAGTTGTTGTTCTGACCGCAAAAGCAAAGTTACTGGACAACAATTAAAAGATATTAGCCTATGAATCTCGTAGATACTTTCTCAGAGTTTAAGATGGGAAAAAATATTGACCGCCCAACTATGGTGCGTGTTTTAGAAGATGTATTTCGTACATTAATACGTAAGAAATACGGATCAGATGATAATTTTGATGTTATCGTAAATACAACAAAAGGTGACTTGGAATTGTGGCGTGTGCGTGAAATCGTTTCTGATGGTGAGGTGACGGATGACAGAAGCCAAATCTCAATTTCTGAGGCACTTTCTATAGATGAAGATTATGAAATCGGAGAAGAATGTTATGAGCAGTTGGAGTTAGAAGAATTTGGCCGTAGAGCGATTATGGCTGCTCGACAAACTTTGATTTCTAGAATTATGGAGCTTGAAAAAGACGAAATTTTCAAGCGTTACAATGAAAGAGTAGGAGAGTTGGTCGTGGGAGAAGTTCACCAAATTCTTAAAAAAGATTTATTGGTTTTGGACGATGCAACCAGCAATGAAGTAATACTACCAAGAAATGAAATGATCCGTGGTGATTATTATCGCAAAGGAGACATTGTGAAAGGAGTGATCAGAAGGGTAGAAATGAAAAACAACAACCCGATAGTTGTTATGTCTCGTACAGATCCTAAGTTTCTAGAGAAATTACTGGAGCAAGAAGTACCTGAGATTGAAGATGGTTTAATCACAGTGAAAAATATCAAAAGAATACCTGGCGACAGAGCTAAAGTTGCTGTTGAATCGTATGATGACAGAATTGATCCGGTAGGTGCCTGTGTAGGTATGAAGGGATCCAGAATTCATGGTATTGTTAGGGAGTTGAGAAATGAAAACATCGACATTGTCAATTTTACCAATAATACCAAACTATACATACAAAGATCTTTGACTCCTGCAAAGGTGGTCAATATTGATTTGGATGATGAGCGTAAACATGCAAGTGTATATTTGGATCCAGATCAGGTTTCATTAGCAATTGGTAAAGGAGGAACCAATATCAAGTTGGCGAGTGCCTTGACTGATTATGAAATTGATGTATACAGAAATGTGAAAGAAATCGAGATTGATGACGTCGATTTAGATGAATTCGCAGATGAGATAGAAGATTGGGTAATTGATGCATTCAAGGCTATTGGTTGTGATACTGCTAAAAGTATACTCAACTTAACTGTGGAAGAACTGTTAAGAAGAACAGACCTTGAAATTGAAACGATTGAAGATGTTAGAAATATATTAGCTGCTGAGTTTGAAGAGTAGTCATTGCATAATGGCTTTCTTTAAGCTAAAATTGACCCATTAAGTACAATTGGAGTAGAAAATCGCAGCTAATTGTGTTGGAAAGATTAAAATGATCGATTCCAATGTCATGCTTTTTTGTGGCAAGGCATTGGAATAGCGTATTTTACTATTATCTTTGTAGCAAAAGTACAAGAACTAGGAACTTTTGTCTATAAAACTTAGTTACAACAGTTATACATGAGTTTGTTTGCTCAGTTTAGCCACTGTAATGCACATGAAAAACTATTCAATTTAATATTAAAGAAATATATAGCCTTAAGTAGTTATAAATTAAAGTACTAAAATATTAGAATGACGAAACGCTTAGTTAAGATAGCAAAGGAGTTAAATGTAGGGACAACCACTATTGTAGAGTATCTCAATAAGAATGGTTATGATATTGAGAATAAACCTACAGCTAAGGTTACTGATGCTATGTATGACGCACTTATCAAGGAGTTCCAGAAGTCTATTGCTATCAAGAAAAAAGCTAAGAATCTTGTAATAGGTAATCGCTCTTCGAAAGATGAAGGTAGTGTGGATGTAACTGTTGCCGAACCACCTCAGCAAGAAATCATAAATACCGAAGTGGAAAGTACAGATAATGGGAATGGTGCAGAAAATAATCCCGTTACTGAAGTAGCGGTAAAAGAAGAAGTTACCGAAGAGAAACATAAAATTCAGTCTAAAATTAAGGTAGTTGGTAAGATTGACCTGGGAAGCCGTCTTCAAAGAAAAGCAGAGAAGAAGCAACAAAGTAAAAGGAAGAAAGCTGCTCCTGCTCCCACACCCACCCCTGAAGTTCAGGAGGCAAAGACGACCGAAAAGGAAAATAGTAATCAACCTCAAGATACTCCTACAACAGAAACAGAAGAAAAACAAGTCAATGTAGAAGCAAAGAATACTCCTTCTACCCAAGCAGAAGAAACTGTTTCTCCAACAAAGAATCCTGAAGATACTGCTCAAAAAGACCAACCTGATTCCAAAGAAGAAGGTAAAGTTGAGTCCACTGAAGAGCAAGACCCTTCCACTGAAAAGAAAGGAGTAGTTAGAGTTGAAGCTCCTGAGTTGAGAGGCCTTAAGATTCTTGGTAAAATAGATACAGATAAATTTAAGCGTCCTTCTAAAAAGAAGAAAGAAACCAAAAAGGAAGGAGAGAAAGAAGGAAGCAACTCCAGAGACGATCGTAGAAGAGAAGGAGATAAAGATCGTAATAGAACGGATCGCCCAAGAAGAGAAGGAGATAGAGATCGTAACAGAACGGATCGTCCAAGAAGAGAAGGCGACAGAGACCGCAATAGAGATGAACGCCCTAGAAGGGAAGGGGATAGAGATCGCAATAGAGATGATCGTCCAAGAAGAGAAGGAGATAGAGACCGCAACAGAGATGATCGTCCAAGAAGAGAAGGGGACAGAGATCGCAATAGAACAGAACGTCCAAGAAGGGAAGGGGATAGAGATCGCAATAGAACAGAGCGCCCTAGAAGGGAAGGCGACAGAGATCGCAACAGAACAGAACGCCCCAAAAGAGAAGGGGATAAAGATCGCAACAGAGAGAGTGGATCTGGCTCTTCTGGCTTTGAATTAAAACCCCAAACTTCTGGAGAGGGCTCGGGTACTAAATCGGGTTCAGGTACAAGTGAAGAACCAAAAAGGCGTAGAAGAAGAAAAAGGGTACAAGTTGAGAATAAAACTCAAAATAATGACCAGGGAAGAAGAGGGAATAGTAGAAGCAGGAGGAGTGATAATAAGAATGATGAGGTAAAAGAAGTCTCTCAAAAGGAAATTGATGAGAAGATCAAGGCTACTATGGCTCGTCTCTCAGGAGGGGGTAAGAAAAAACGTCAAAGACTACAAAGAGACAAGAGAGAACGCAAACGTGAAAAAGAAGAACAAAGATTACAGGAGGCAGAAACCGGCAAACTGCAATTGACCGAATTCGTTTCAGTTCAAGAGTTGGCCAACTTAATGGACGTGCCTGTAACTGATGTTATCATGACCTGTATGAACTTAGGAGTTATAGTTTCGATCAATCAGCGTTTAGATGCTGAAATTATCGAATTAGTAGCGGAAGAGTTTGGCCATGAAATAGAGTTCATAAGCGCAGAAGAAGAAGTTGAGGAAGAAGAAGAAATTGTAGATGATCCAGAAGATTTAGAACCAAGGGCTCCTATTGTTACGGTAATGGGACACGTTGACCACGGTAAAACATCTTTACTGGATTATATCCGAGAAGCAAATGTTGCATCAGGTGAGGCCGGAGGTATCACCCAGCACATTGGTGCTTATGAGGTAGTAGTCGGAGAAGAAAAGAAAAGAATTACATTCCTGGATACACCGGGTCACGAAGCCTTTACGGCCATGCGTGCTCGTGGTGCCAAAGTTACCGATATAGCCATCATCATTATTGCTGCTGATGATAGTATAATGCCACAAACCAAAGAGGCAATCAGTCACGCACAGGCAGCAGGCGTTCCCATTATTTTTGCGATCAATAAGATTGATAAGATGGATGCTCAACCTGATAGAATCAAACAAGAGCTTTCAGGCATGAATTTCTTAGTGGAAGAATGGGGTGGCCAATATCAGTCACAAGATATTTCTGCTAAAACTGGATTAAACATCGATCTACTTCTTGAGAAAGTATTATTGGAAGCAGAAATGTTAGAATTGAAAGCCAATCCTGATCGCAATGCTTTGGGTACTGTTATTGAAGCTTCACTTGAAAAAGGTAGAGGATATGTAACTAAGATTTTGGTACAAAATGGTACTATGAAAATTGGTGATCCTATCGTCGCAGGAGAGCATTCCGGTAAGGTAAGAGCCATGTTGAATGAAAGAGGGAAACGAGTTAAGACTGCAGGTCCTTCAAAGCCAGTACTAGTACTTGGTTTAGATGGTGCCCCTCAAGCTGGTGAAAGAGTGAAAATGATCGAAAGTGAGCAGGAAGCCAGACAAATGGCATCACGTAGAGCTCAGATTTCCAGAGAACAGGCGAACAGAGCGACTAAGCGTATTTCGTTAGATGAAATTGGACGTCGTCTGGCATTGGGTAACTTTAAAGAATTAAACTTGATTGTAAAAGGTGATGTGGATGGTTCGGTAGAAGCACTTTCGGATTCCTTGATCAAGCTTTCTATAGAATCTGTACAGGTAAATGTTATTCATAAGGCTGTCGGTCAGATTATTGAATCGGATGTATTGTTGGCAACAGCTTCTGATGCTATTATCATAGGTTTCCAGGTACGTCCGTCATTGAATGCCAGAAAATTGGCTGAACGAGAAGGAGTAGAGATAAAAATGTACTCTATTATCTACGAAGCCATTGAGCAAATCAAGTTGGCCATTGAAGGGATGCTTGAACCAGATAAAGAAGAAAGAATCATGGGCCAAGTGGAAGTTAGAGAGGTTTACAAGATTAGTAAAGTGGGTACCGTTGCCGGTTGTTATGTTCAGGAAGGTAAGATTTCCAGAAATTCACACATTCGCCTTATTCGAAATGGTATTGTAACCTATCCTACGAAAGAAGGTGTTCATGGCGAGTTGGCATCTTTGAAACGTTTCAAGGATGATATCAAAGAAGTGAAAGCTGGTTTCGAGTGTGGTATGACCATCAAGAACTACAACGATATCAAAGTGGGAGATACGATAGAAGCTTACGAAATTGTTGAAGTGAAGAGAAAACTTAAATAGTGAAATAGAATTATTCTCCGTATTAAAAAGCCCGAAGAGTCCCACTCTTTGGGCTTTTTACATTATACTAAGACATTTTGCAACGCTCCCGACATAAGACAGGAAGCGATTTGAAACTCACCATCGCTTTTATAATAGTAATTATTTTCCAATCATTTAATAACTGCCCTATGAGAAACCTTATCCTATTCTTAGCCTTTGCCATTATTGCTTTTAATGCTACATTCTCACAAACTGAAATTGAAGCTTCTTCTAAAATCAAAAGCGTTCAGCTCTTCATACAAGGTGCTCAAATAGAACGTACTGCTACCGTTAAGCTTCCTGCGGGTAAAAGCTTGATAAAAATACCTGACTTATCTTCGCTCATGGATCCCAACACCTTTCAGGTAAAGTTGGAAGATGCGAAATTGATTTCCATCAACCATAAAATCAATTATCTCAAAGATAAGCCTGAAGATACAGCACTGGATACCTTGGTAGATAGAATAGAAAGCCTCAGCGACTCCATCAACTACAAAAAGACCTTCATAAAAGTAATAGACGAGGAAATCGCCTTTTTGAAAGCCAATCAGGAGTTGGTTAAAAATAAAGAAAACGTAAGCCTAGAGGATCTAAGTTCCATTTATAGCTTTTATGGCAATGAATATCGCCAAAAACGCATTTCTAAGATTCAACTGGAACAAGAGATCGCAGAACTAGAGATATTGCAGAACAAATATCAAAAGCAATTGCGCTTATCTGCCACCGATGTAAAATCTCAATTCAGTGAAATGATGATTATGATAGAAACAGAACAAGCAATAACCCTAGATCTTGATTTTGCTTACTTGGTAAGTGGTGCAGGTTGGTTTCCCAATTATGACATCAAAGCGATTAATATAGAACAACCCATACAGCTCTTTTACAAGGCCAAAATTTTTCAAAATACAGGGGAAGATTGGGACAATATTCAGTTGAGCCTAAGCAATGCAGAACCCTTTTTGAGCAATAGTAAACCTACCTTAGAGACTTACACTTTAAGTTCGTATCAAAATAGTCGTCCCTATGCTTCTACTTTTAAAGCTAAAGAAGGCAATTTTGTCTCAAAAGGAACATTTGATCCAGTCACCAGAAAAATAACAGGAACCATTATTGATGGAGAATATAACGAAGGCTTAATTGGTGCGTCGGTCTTAGTAAAAGGGGCATCTGTTGGTACAGTGACAGATCTGGATGGAAACTTTGAGTTGATTTTACCGGAAGGAGCTGAGAGCTTTGTTATTTCATATGTAGGCTATGAATCTGTTAGTATACCCGTTGAGGCGGCACAATATGAGATTAAAATGGAAGCGGACGTCATGAAATTAGATGAAATAGTAGTGGTTGGATATGGTAGTATAACAGGTGTTACTGGGAGGCCTTCTGGTCCTACAGTAGAAAAAGAAGATCGATACATCCCGGTACAACAACGCATTAATCAAACCAATGTGTTTTTTGAAATAGAAGATCCATTTACCATCAAATCCGGAAAAGAAAACTATACCATCGACTTAGCACAATACGAAATTCCTGCTTATTACGAATATCAGTGTATTCCCAAGCTAGAAACCATTCCTTTCCTAATAGCTAAAGTGACGGATTGGGAACAGTATAATCTTCTCGAAGGCGAAGCCAATCTGTTTTTTGAAAGCACCTACATCGGTCGATCTGTATTGGATGTACGATTGGTAAAAGATACTCTGGAGTTTTCCTTAGGTAAAGACAAGAGCATCTTTGTAGAGCGCATCAAGGAAAAGGATGCCATGAGGAAGAATAACATCAGTAATAATCAATTTGAAACCCGGGCTTTCACTTTGAAAGTATTGAACACAAAACAGGAAAGCATCAATATGCTACTCATTGATCAAATTCCAGTTTCGCGACAGAAAAACATAGAAGTCCAAAAAGTAGAAGTAGATGGTGGAAGACTTATCGAAAATACGGGGAAGGTAAGCTGGAAATTAAGCATACCCTCAGGTGGACAGGTGCAGAAGAAGTTGGCTTATACAGTGAAATTTGATAAGGATTATAATTTGAAGATTGAATGATTTTGTTTTTGTCTTTTGTCTAGTGCTAGAACAGTACTAGACCAAAGACAAATAAAGTCAGTACCAAAATCTCCTGAATTTATTTTGTCCTCCCTTTTTTATCGCCTACCTTGCTTGCAGTAAAATAAAGAAGCGCAATGTCTGATTTTTTTGAATCGAGAAAACTTCAAGTCTACGACGATTACAAAAACCTATTAAAACGTCGCAATAAAAAAAGTGCAGTAGGTAATGGTATTTTTAATCGATACAGGTATCCGGTACTCACCACCAAGCATGTACCACCTCACTGGGTCTATGATTTAAACCCGGAGACCAATCCCTTTTTCATGATGAGAATGGGGGTCAATGCCGTATTTAATACAGGGGCCATTGTAAGAGATGGAAAGGTTGTCTTGGTAACAAGAGTGGAAGGATATGACCAGAAGTCTTTTTTTGCTATAGCCACCAGTGAAAATGGAATAGATTATTTCCGTTTTGATGATTTCCCCCTGGCTATACCACCACTAAAAGGTATAGAGGAGTTCAATTATGCAGATATGCGATTGACTACCCATCAGGATGGATGGATCTATGGTACCTTTGATGCAGAAGTGAAAGATATCTCTCGTCCTAATGACTTAGCTGCAACTTTAGTTAAATGTGCCATAATCAGGACTAAGGATTTCAAGACCTGGGAACGTTTGCCCAACTTGCAGATGCCTGATAATACACCTTGTGATTGTATTTTGCACCCTGAGTTGGTCAATGGTCAATATGCTTTTTATATACAATCTCAAGTAAGATCTATTACCAGAGACAGTGCTCCCGGGATTAGGCTGGCATTTGTTAGAAGCATTGAAAACCCGGTAGTAGAAGATATTAAACCGATTAATAGAAGAAAATTTTTCACAGTAAATCAATCAGGTACAGGTCCCGGAGCTCCTCCCATTAAAACAGATAAGGGGTGGATTCATCTGGCATATGGATTAAAAAAGAATGACGATGCCAATCAGGCCGTTTTATATACGTTCATGACAGATTTGAATAATCCTCTAAAAGTAATATATGAGCCGGGTGGCTTTTTGATTGCGCCTGAGGGAGATGAATTGAAAGGTGGAGAGGAAAATCAAGTGCTTTCAAATGGATGGATAGCCAGAGAGGACGGTTCAGTTTATATTTATTATAGTTCTTCTAATACTGACGTTCACGTGGCACTTACTTCAATTGATCAACTGCTGGATTTTTGTATGAATACCCCACCTGATGGTAGAGATACCCAGACGATTATACAGCAAAGGATAGATATGATTAAGAACAATGAGCAGTTTTTGAGTTCTCATCTTAGGGATTGATCTTTATGGTCTAGGATCGATGGTCTATAGTCTAGGAAAACTTCCACTAAACCATCGACTCTAGACTAAAGATTTCCAAGTGATTGAGCTTTTATCTCTTATTTCTAACTGACATAATATTCTTCAATAAAATAAATCCCATTAAGGCGATCAAAGGAATAATGGCGGCATGAAATTGTTGTGGTAATAAATTCCATCCACCCAATACCACAATATTACAAGCCAATAAGAATAGGAGCAAATATCTATACCAAGGATTCTGTTGATTTTTCCACCCTAAGAAAGGCAACAAAAGATAAAAAGGATTGATCCAAATCATATTTAGGTTGCGATAAGTAGCCTGATGATCGGTACCCAACCACATGAATAGTAAAAACGCACCTCCTAAACCAAAAATGATGTACAAGGCATTAGCCAGCCACCTTGCTTTTAAGAAATGATAGAGTAGTCCTAAGGATAAGGAGATTAGGCACATTATAAAAAATGGGCGCAAAAACCAATTGATGCCTTTGGGAAAAGGCTTTTTAGGAAATAAAAGCTGCTTAGAAGCAATTATCGATTGTTCGGAGCCATCCTTTTGAATATAATAATGAGAAAGGTTACTGGCTAGATATCCTGGTAAGAACATTTGCATACGCATGTCGGCTATCTTATCTGCTTCTAGTCCTAAAATTAGATCGATTCCAAAATCCAGCCAATATTTATCTACCAGACATTCATCTAAATAGTGTCTAAAAGGGAGCGTTTGAAAACCATCCGGAGCTTTAATTTCAGGATTAGACTCTTTCTCCAATATATCTCTAATGACAGTTGCACAATTATCATAAAAGAAATCGTACAGGTAATATCTGTTTTCCGGTTCGTTGTTTTCTAGTAAAAAGGCAAATAGCTTGTTTTGTTGGCTATTATTAAGGTTTAAGATGTATTCATTTACCGATTGTGGAAGGCTAGAATAACTATCTTCGTAATCAACGAATCTTCTTACAGCTAGTCGATAAGGCAATTTACCTCGCACAAATTTTCCAATAAAGTTTGGAGTCTCAAAATCAAAAACACCGTAGTCGAATACGATATCCAGATTTCTATTGGGATCTTTTATTCTAAATGCACTGTGACCAAAGGTATTGTACACTTCCGTACCGGGAGAGGCAATTAATAAACTAATCTGTGCATTCTGAGAAAGCTGCTGCGCAAAAACAGCATTTGAGCTTAAAGAAACCAGTAAAAAAGCGAGTAGAAAAATTCTTTGCATGTAAAAGAGATATGATGTTGACAAAAACTGTTGGCATTCTGCCTCAGCTTTGGTAAATTACTATTCTACAAAAATAACTTATGAAGACAATTCAAAAGTATGCATTAGCAATTTGTTTTTTATTTATTGCCCTACATGCTATTGCACAACAAACATACCGAGTAGAAAACATACCTGATCCTAAAAGAATAGGAACAGGCTATGTTAGTGATCCCGACAATGTTTTATCTCAATCAGATATCAATACCCTTAATGAGCTGATCTCCAGCCTTGAAAATACTTCTACTGCTCAAATTGCTGTTGTTATCGTGAATTCAATAGGTTCTGCCAACCCAAAGGATTTTACCTACGAATTATTCAACTATTGGAAAGTAGGCCAAGCTTCAAAAGACAATGGTTTAATGATATTCACAGTCCTGGACCAACGAAGGACAGAATTTGAAACGGGTTATGGTTTGGAAGGTGTTTTACCAGATGTGATATGCTACCGAATAGGTATGCAGGAATTGGTACCTTATTTCAAAGAAGAGCAATATGGAAATGGATTGATAGCTACGGTAAGAAGAATAAAACAAACCCTGGAATCTCCCGAATCTATAGAGGAAATCTTTGCTGAAGATAGAACCAATTATAGAAGGACGACTTTGATTTTTGGCCTTCATCCTGCCTTATTTTGGTATTTATTACTCAGTGTAATCGTTGCCATCATTGCTGGCTCTTGGTTAATCAACGTCTTAACTTCCAAACAGGATCAATACGACAAATACCTCTCTTTGAGAAAAGGGAATTGGTGGTTTTTGTTGTTTCTTTTTCCTTTGCCCTATATTATCATCTTTTTCATCATCCGCAATCGCATGCGATTTTTTAGAAATGCTCCGCGCTTTAGTCGAGTCAATGGCATGGCGATGCGTAAGCTTGGAGAAGAGGAAGAAGATCCTTATTTAGATCAAGGTCAAATTTCTGAAGAAGACATCAAATCGGTGGATTATGATGTTTGGATCACTGAAGAAGCGGAGGACATCTTAATATTAAAATACACTAATCCATTTTCCAAATATAAAACCTGCCAGCAATGTGGCTATAAGACCTACTCGCTTAAAAACTCAAGAGTGGTTATTCCTGCTACTTATTCTTCTTCCGGCAAAAGAGAAATGATCTATACTTGTAAAAATTGTAACTACAGAAATGTGAAGTATCAAACCATACCTCGCAAGCAAAGAAGTAGCTCCGGGGGTGGCGGAGGCTTTGCTGGTGGGGGTGGCGGCTCCAGTTGGGGCGGCGGTTCTTCCGGTGGAGGTGGAGCAGGTGTGAGTTGGTGATTTATAGGTGATGAGTGATAGGTGATATCACCTATCACTCATCACCTATAAATCCATAAGTTTATACTCAATTACTTTCTCGTGAGGGTTGAAAGGAGTCAGTTGTGACAAACCAAGATTTTGAATGGCTGATTTAACCAATTCTTCCTCACTCAACTCTTTTTGCTCATAAAATTTTCCTGCTTTGAGAAAAACTTCTAAGGGAGCCATGCCGATCAATTCAGAACCGGTAACTTCAACACCATATTTTGAGGCGATTTCCTTGCTACCTTCGAATGCATCATGAAGGTTTGTTTGATGAAAGTCTATCAAGTTCATCGAAACCTGTGCACAGTCAAATTCTTCAATAAACCAACCTATCGCTTTGAGTGCTTTAAACTTTCCTGGGATGCGCTCTTTCTTTCCCTCTTTAGTGATGACTTTGCCACTTTCCCGCATTTCTTCTGCTATGGCTTTAGCAACTTTTACATCAATGGTGTTGAGGTTTAAGTTGTAGGCAAGGAGAAAATTGCGAGCCCCTATCACTGTTGCACCATTAATGGCATTGAATTGGTTGGGGCCAAAATCAGGTTTCCACTTAGGTTCAGCTAGCTTAAGTTCAAGACCTTCATATTCTCCCTTTCTAATGGTAGCCAGGTTTTTTCTGTTTCTATGAATGGCCGATTTTTCATAGAGGTAAACTGGGATGTGCAGTTCATTTCCTACTCGTTTTGCCAATTCATAAGCCAGCAACTTTACTTCATCCATAGAAATGTTAGCAAGAGGGATCAATGGGCATACGTCTGTAGCACCTAATCTGGGATGTGTGCCTTTGTGCATGCGCATGTCAATAAACTCGCTAGCTATTCGAATGGCTTCAAATGCAGACTCAACGACAGCTTCAGGCGGTCCTGCAAAAGTGAATACAGTACGGTGTGCAGAATAACCTACATCTTTATGCAGCAGTTTAGTAGCAGGTACAGATTCTATAGCAGCTGTTATGGCTTGCAAAGTTGCTTCATTTTGTCCTTCACTGAAGTTTGGAACACATTCTATTAGGGTTTCTGCACTCATTATTTGTTCAATTTTTAGCAAGAAAGAAAAAAAATCAAAAAAATAATAGATTGGTGCAGCATCTATTTAAAAGTAGAGTCTTATGTATAGATCGTTGATCGCTAAAAGAACCTTACATGAATAATCTGGCTGCTGACCAGCAATTAGTCAAAAAATGCTTATCGAAGAACAGTAAAGCGCAATCGCAGCTTTACAACAAATACCGTATTCGGATGTATGGTATTTGTATGCGTTATGCTTCTTGTGAAGCCGAAGCACAAGACTTTTTGCAGGAAGGTTTTATTAAAGTATTCAACAATTTACATCAGTATCGAGGGGAAGGGGCTTTAGGCAAATGGATAGAAAGAGTGATTGTCAATAGGATCATTTCTATTTTAAGGAAAAAGAAAATGGTGCTTGATGATAGTGTGAGCCTTGATCAGATTAGTGTAGCAGTTGAAGAGCCGATCAAATCTTCTCAATCCAAAGCAGACCAATTGATTCAGTTGGTACAGCAATTGCCAAGTGGTTATCGAGCTGTATTCAATTTATATGCGCTCGAAGGATATTCACATAGTGAAATATCCACGATCCTCAATATTTCTGAAAGCACTTCCAGATCCCAATATTACCGAGCTAAGACAACCATTCAGAATTTACTCAAACAATCAAAATCACAATAGCCATGAGAGATAACTTTGAACAGGAAATGCTTGACATGATGAGCACGTTTGATCGTGAGCCTCCTCGTGGCGTCTGGGATCGCATCAAACTTCACATACAGAGTGGTGGAATATTAAATAATTCTACTCAACTATTGATTGTAGGCGTGTCCCTTGCACTTGGAGCTTTACTTACTGCCGGAGTGTATATTATTACGGATGAAGAAACAAAACCAAAATTAGAAGAAGAAGTACAGGAAGAAGCGAATGATGATGAAGTAATAGCAGCAGGTGAAAAGATATACAGAAACTATTGTGCGACTTGCCATAGCAACGATATGAAAACTGACCTTACTGGTCCTGCTTTAGGTGGAGTCACAGAAAGAAGGTCTAAGGAATGGCTCTATGCATTTACTCGCAGTAGCCAGGAGATGATAAATAATAATGATTCGATTGCCATGTTGCTATGGAGTATTTGGGGCCCTACTGTAATGAATAATTTCAAGCATTTAACGGATGGTCAGCTAGACACAATATATGCTTACATAGAATTTGTGAGCAACACCATTTCACCTGATAGTCTGTTGATGAAAGGAGACAAACGGATGCGTCCTACCAAAAAATTATCAAGACGCCGGGAAAGAATACAACTCGAAATACCAGAGGAATTCAAGGACAAGAACGAATTTCATAAAGGAGAATACCTCTATCAAGTAGCTTGTGCCGATTGTCACAGTGAAGTCGATGATAAATGGAAAACATTGCCTTTCAAGATACAAAACAACTACTACGATCAGGATTGGTTTGTTGAGTATGTAAAAGATACCAAACAACTTTTAAAGAAAGAAGATGTAAATTTGGAAAATCTATTAGAGACTAAACCCAACTTCCAATTGCACAAAGTGAAAGAAAATGAAGTAGATAATATCAGGTCGATTTATACTTACCTAAAAAAAGCCAGCTAAAGCTAAAAAATAAAAGCAAAGCTTAGTGCATTCGCGCTAAGCTTTGCTTTTATTTTTAGAAAAAATCCTCTCCTTTGCCGATAAAATCTAACTTTGCAAGTACTTGTAAAAGAAGAAACTTAATACTTATGAAATTATTGGCGAGCCGATCTGGATTGATAATGGTATTATTTTTTGCTGGCTTGAGTTACTTAGATGCCCAATCTTATGCTTTTGGGGTAAAAGGAGGCTTGACGGTAGGTCTACAGCGCTGGGGAAACACTTTTAATAGTCGTGAACCTCTTTTCAGATATCATGGTGACTTATTTATTGAAACGGCTGATTCAGATGAGCCTTTTGCACTATTTGCATCAGGTGGGTATCGCATCAAAGGGAGTGCCATAAGGTTTCGGAGACAAGTAGCTACTTTGCCGGATGGAAGTGTTAGAGAGTTTGGTGCCCAG
Organism: Bacteroidota bacterium; assembly: GCA_038530915.1. Lineage (GTDB taxonomy): Bacteria > Bacteroidota > Bacteroidia > Chitinophagales > Saprospiraceae > JANQPA01. Next base: position 2,891 of record JBCBCD010000006.1, on the reverse strand, counting down.
ACTATACCTTTTGAGTTTCATAACCTTTCTGTGGTATTGGGAGCTAAGCAAAAATTTCCAATGGGCTATTCGGATTCAAAATTATACTACTCCTTTGGTGTAAGAGTTGATTATACGATAGATACGAAATTAAGGCCCGATTTCATTGAAGAAGATGATCCTTTCGCAATATTTTACCCAATAGAAGGGTTTGTCAATGAGTTCAATTATGGTATCACTGTTGGGGGGGGTATTGAAGTACCATTTACAGAATTGATCGGAATGATTTTGGAGCTTAACGTCAGTCCGGATTTTAGCCGCCAGTACAATCAACCTCAGATCAATAATGTCATCAATACCAGTCCTTTTGCAACTAATCCTACAGTAACCATACCCGAAAGAATGATTACCAACTTAGTTTTTGAACTATCCTTAGGTTTTCGCTTTATGAATAAAGTCATCATCGTTGATTAATAATGTTAGAGTATGGTATTACAATCGGAACAGCTGGAAAAAGTATATGGCAGACGGAAAGTAGTAAAAGGGGTATCCGTTACTGTCAATCAAGGTGAAATCGTAGGCCTTTTAGGGCCTAACGGAGCAGGTAAAACGACGACTTTCTATATGATAGTAGGTTTTATTAAACCTAATGCCGGTAGGGTCTTTCTCGATGATGAAGATATTACGGATTTGCCCATGTTTCGAAGGGCACAGAAAGGAGTAGGGTATCTTCCACAAGAACCTTCCGTTTTTAGAAAACTCAGCGTAGAAGACAATATCAAGGCAGTACTTGAAATGACTAACCTGAATAAGAAAGAACAAAGCGAAAGATTAGAAGAGTTGATCCAGGAGTTTGGCCTTGAAAAAGTTAGAAAGAGTAGAGGGGATACGCTCTCAGGAGGTGAAAGAAGAAGAACAGAGATTGCTCGTGCTTTGGCAACCAATCCCAAGTTTATTTTATTGGATGAACCTTTTGCGGGTATTGATCCTATCGCGGTAGAAGATATTCAATACATAGTAGCAAAATTGAAGATGAGGAATATAGGGGTTTTGATTACAGATCATAATGTTCAGGAGACCCTTTCCATTACGGATAGAGCTTACTTGATGTTTGAGGGTTCCATCTTTATTTCTGGTACAGCGGAAGAGTTGGCTGAAGATGAAATGGCTAGAAAAGTATACCTCGGGCAGAATTTTAAACTTCAGAGAAAAGTGATCAATTTAGAATGAGACATCTTGGATATATAAGTATAGTGCTATTGTTATTTGGCTTGGGTATCACAGCTTGTACACAAGATCCTATAGTAGAACTTACTCGTTCTCAACGATTAAAAGTAGATACTATTTTTAGAGATCAGGTATCCTTGATCAATGCTGACTTAGAAAAAGAATGTTTCGAAGAAAAAAAGACCTTGATTCCAAGGCTGGTCGACTCTTTGTTACAAGTAAGAAGAAAAGAGGCTGAATTATTAAGAGAGAGGATAAAGTCTCAAAACTCAAAGAGCCTATTTGATCAAAATCAGTAAAAATGTTGCATGCAAAAAGGTTAATCCTTTATATAGTTACCATAATGAGTATGGCTAGTTTCATTGCTTGTGCTGATGATCCGGTTTACAGAGCACAGAAAGTGCAGGAGTTAATGGATATAGCTTTGGAGGAAAGGATAAAAAGACATCAAAATACTTTCAGAAACAGATGCAGGGAAGGGGCGATGGAAGAAGCAAGTAGAATGGTAGATTCAATATTAATTGATGAAGCCAGAAGGTCGATCGATACCATCAACCGACCACCCAAACCCATAAAACCACAGCAACCAGAAGTAAAAGAACTGAAGGACACATTGCCAATTAGTCCCTTTCTAAAAGATACATTACAATAAGCTTCTAATTACCAAACAAAACGTTAAGAATCTTTAAGAGTATTTTAAAAGCCTTCATAGCAAGGGGGGGCGGCTGTGTGAACTAGAAAAAAATTAGCAAATTTGTGTTCTATTTTTCCTCGTAGGTAGGATAGGATGTAATTACACCCAAATAATTCCGCTATGCACAATGTAGATATTGAAGCACTTAACCAACAGATTTATATTGATAGTGCTTTTATAGAACAATTAAACACAGAGACAAGAAAGGTTATCGTTGGTCAAAATCATATGATCGAGCGTTTGATGTTAGGCTTATTGACCAAAGGACATGTTTTATTGGAAGGCCTTCCCGGATTGGCAAAAACCTTGGCAATTAAAACGCTTTCAAAAGCGATAGATGCCAAGTTTAGTCGTATTCAGTTTACTCCTGACCTCTTGCCTGCTGATATTATTGGTACTATGATTTACAATCCTAGTCAAAGTGCTTTTTCTGTAAGTAAGGGACCCATCTTTGCTAATTTTGTATTAGCTGATGAGATCAACAGGGCTCCTGCAAAAGTACAAAGTGCTTTACTGGAAGCTATGCAGGAAAGACAAGTAACCATTGGTGGCGAAACATTCAAATTGGATGAACCCTTTTTGGTTTTGGCTACACAAAACCCCATCGAACAAGAAGGTACTTATCCGCTTCCAGAGGCGCAAGTAGATCGTTTTATGTTGAAAGTTAAAATCGACTATCCATCCAAAGCGGAAGAGCAAGAAATCGTAAGAAGAAATCTAAGTATTGAAGGTTTTGGTGAAGTAAATCCAGTCGTTCACCCTGATACCATTATCCAGGCCCGAAAGTCTGTTAGAAATGTATATATGGATGAGAAAATCGAGCAATACATCCTGGATATTGTTTTTGCTACCAGAAATCCTGCTGATTATGGTATAAAAAGCCTGGACTTCTTAATCAATTATGGAGCGTCTCCTCGTGCTAGCATCAACCTGGCTTTGGCCTCTAAGGCTTATGCTTTTCTGAGAAGAAGAGGTTATGTTATTCCCGAAG
>JBCBCD010000005.1:0-22970 GCA_038530915.1 Bacteroidota bacterium | reverse complement strand
CCAGTATACATATTTGATGAGCGTGTTTTTAAAGGAAAAACTAAATATGGTTTTCCCAAAACTGGCGCGCATCGAGCTAAATTTATAATTGAGAGTGTTAAAAACCTAAAAGCTTCACTGAAAGCACTCAATAGTGATCTTTTGGTTAGAGTGGGAAAACCTGAAGAGATCTTGTTCAAATTGGCAAACCAGGCGAAAAGCAGTTGGATTTTTTGCAATAGAGAAAGAACACCCCAAGAGGTAGCGGTACAAGATGGCCTGGAGCAAAAATTATGGACCATCGGCCAGGAGTTGAGATATAGCAGGGGTAAAATGTTGTATTACACAGCTGACCTTCCCTTTCCTGTAACCCATACTCCTGATACTTTTTCTCAATTTAGAAAAGAAGTCGAACGCTATATAGAGATTAGAAAACCATTACCGAGGCCAGCAAAATCATTCAATCCACTGACTGTAGCTTTGGATTACGGTAAAATTCCTTCCTTACAAGATTTTGAATTGGAAGAGATCGAAAAAGATGAACGAGCAGTAATAAATCATATAGGAGGTGAATCAGTTGCTCTAGATAGATTGAATGAATATGTCTGGAACACGGAAGCCATCAAAAACCACAAAGACAGCAGGAGTAACATCCAGGGCGTAAATTCCTCAAGTAAGTTCTCTGCCTGGTTGGCACAGGGTTGTTTGTCACCAAAAATGATTTATCACGAGATCAAGAAGTTTGAAGCACAATATGGAGCAAAAAAATCAGTGTATAGTTTATTCTATGATTTGATGATGCGTGATTTTTATCGCTTGATGGCAAAAAAACATGGTGGAATTATATTTGAAGAGGGTGGCGTTCAAAGAAATGATGCCAATAACGGAAACGAAGACATGGAACTCTTCCAGCGTTGGATGGATGGAAAAACTGGTGTACCCTTCATCGATGCCAATATGCGAGAACTAAAACACACTGGATATATTTCAAGCACTGGCAGACAAAATGTAGCCAGCTTCTTAATAAAAGACTTAAAGTTGAACTGGAGATTGGGAGCCGATTATTTCGAGTCTATCCTGATTGATTATGATGCTGCCAGCAATTATGGCAACTGGAATGATTTAGCAGGAGTAGGCAGCGATCCCAAGGCAAATCGATATGTCAATGTTTTGGCTCAAGCCAAGCGATACGATCCTGAAGGAAGCTACGTTAAAAACTGGATCCCTGAATTGAAATCAATCCCTGCTTCCAAAATCCACCAACCCAACCAGTTGACTGGTAGCGAGCAAAAAGATTTTCGCTTCAATATTGGTGATGATTACCCACTTGCAATCGTAGATCTAGACTAGCATTATAAGTGAATAGTTCTGTAAAGCAGAACTATTCACTTATAACGCTGATACGTTTTTTCGCTTCTTCCGCAATCTTCCTGGCTTCCTCCAAATTCTCATTCACAACCGTCATATGTCCCATCTTTCTAAATGGTTTGGTCGTAGCTTTCCCATACAGATGGATATTCACTCCGGGTAGAGCCAGACAATCATCCATTCCCTTGTAAAGGACAGGGCCGGTATAATCAGGATGTCCCAGGATATTTACCATTATCCCAGGTGTTTTTAATGCTGTACTGCCCAATGGAACATCCATAATAGCTCGGATGTGTTGTTCAAATTGAGACGTGTAACAAGAATCTATGGTATGGTGACCACTATTGTGAGGCCGTGGTGCCACTTCATTGATGAGTACTTGATCATCATGCGTAAGGAACATTTCTACAGCCAACAATCCACAAACATCCATTTTTTCAATTAAACTTACTGCTAGTTCATTTGCAGTTTGGGCGATTTGCTCAGAAACTTTTGCCGGACAAATCAAGTATTCTACCAAATTAGCAATAGGATTGAATTCCATTTCAACGACAGGAAAGGCTACGATTTCACCAGAAGGCCTGCGTGCTGCAATGACGGCAATTTCTTTTTTAATATCTACTAAATCCTCAATAAGGCTTGCAGCATCCATTAACTTTGAGAGATCAGATTTATCCTTAATTACCGCCACCCCTTTGCCATCATATCCGGCAGTCCTGGTTTTTTGCACGAAAGGAAAAGCAAGTGCCCCTTTTTCAATGGCTTCCACAATGGCAGCTTTATCCTCATACAATGTAAAAGGAGAAGTTGGGAATTCGTTGTTAGCATAAAACTGCTTTTGCAAGCCTTTATCTTGTATGATTCTAAGTGCCTTTGGCGCAGGATGAATTATTTTTCCTTCTTTTTCGAGTGCTTCTAAAGCATCTGTATTGACATGTTCAATCTCGATGGTGATAATGTCTTTGTCTTTTCCAAAACTGTAAACATCATCGTAAGACTTGAAACTGCCTTCCGTGAAACTTCCTGCTATAATGCCAGCAGACATGTCTGCAGAGGTATCTAAAAAGTGCAACTTTAAATGCCAGTCGGCTACAGCTAAACCCATCATTTTTCCTAGTTGACCACCACCTAAAATTCCTATATTTGGATACGGATACATAATTATTACTTTTAAAATTTAATTGAACCGCAAATCTATGCAAAGCTTATTAATAAAAGAGGGTCAAATCGTAAATAGAGGTCGTATTTTTTCTGGTGACCTATTGATTAAAAATGGGCGTATCGAAAAAATAGCTGCTCAAATCGATACCCAGGAAAACGCAAAAGAACTGCCTGCGAATGGCAATATCGTCATGCCGGGGATAGTTGATGATCAGGTTCATTTTAGAGAGCCAGGCTTGACTCATAAAGCTGAATTGTATACTGAATCCAGAGCAGCAGTAGCGGGTGGAGTAACTACCTTTATGGAAATGCCAAATACCAAACCACCTGCTTTGAGCCAGGAATTGTTGCAACAAAAATACGATCGGGCAGCACAGGTTTCTTTAGCGAATTACTCTTTTTTCATGGGCGCTTCTAATGACAATATTGAAGAAGTTTTAAAGACAGATGCTAAAAAAGTATGTGGGATAAAAGTATTTATGGGCTCAAGTACTGGAAATATGTTGGTGGATGATGAGCAGACCTTGGATGCTTTGTTTTCTCGTGTACCGATGTTAATTGCCACACACTGTGAAGATGAAGCTACGATTAGAGCCAATATGCAGGTTTATAAAGAGAAGTATGGTGAGAATGTACCTATGGAGTTGCATCCTGAAATTAGAAATGTAGAAGGTTGTTACAAATCTTCAGAGTTGGCCATACGTTTGGCTAAAAAATACAATACCAGACTGCACATATTGCACATTTCAACCGCAAAAGAATTGGATTTATTCACCAATGCAATTCCATTGGAAGAAAAGAGAATCACTGCCGAGGTATGTGTACACCATTTATACTTCAATCAAGATGACTATGCTAAATATGGTTCTGGTATAAAATGTAATCCTGCGATCAAATCAAGTGCAAACCAAGAAGCTTTATTTCCCGCTTTATTGGACAATCGCCTGGATATTATAGCAACAGATCATGCTCCACATACAAAAGAAGAAAAGGCTGGAACCTACTTTAAAGCACCTTCAGGAGTGCCATTAATTCAACATACCTTGAATGTTATGCTGGAATTTTACCATCAGGGAAAAATCAGCATGGAACGAATAGTTGAAAAAATGTGCCATGCCCCTACCGTTTGCTTCAATTTGGAAGAAAGAGGCTTTTTAGATGAAGGAAAATATGCAGATGTAGTCATCGTAGATCCAAACAAGGAATGGATGGTGGATACTTCCAACATCTTGTACAAATGTGGGTGGTCGCCTTTTGAAGGACATACCTTTAAAGGAAAAATACTTTCAACTATCGTTAATGGTCATTTGGCATATCACAAGGATCAATTGAATGATAGTTCATTAGGTAAGAGAGTAACTTTTAAAGGATAACGCTCAGAGTTGGTATCTTCACCATGGGACTCCATGATACTTTATGAAGCTCCATGGTGAAAAAATTATCTATCAAAACCAAAGTTTTCTAACCACTTATAAGTTGCTATACCCGTTGCTACCGCCACATTCATAGAAGTCTTCAATCCCAACATAGGGACATGGATGCATTTTTCACAAGCAGCTATCATAGCTTCAGAAAGTCCATATTTTTCACTACCAATTACCATGGCAGTCGGCCCTGAGGGTTGATATTGATAATAGGGGATGCTTTGAGTAGTAATTTCCAGACCAATCCAGCTGTATTTTTCTTTCAGTTTTTGTAATTCATTCCAATCGTTGATAAGAGTGAATGGTATATACTTTTCAGTAGATCTTGCTGCCCGATTGAATTTGCTTGATTGCATGCTTTCAAGTGCTCCAAATATATAAATGTGTTCTATTCTTGCTGCTTCAGCCAATCTAAATAGAGAACCTATATTCCTTGGATTACTTACCCTATCCAATATGAAAACAATTGGATAGCGATTATCATTAATATTTTGTTGTGATTGCTTACTGTTGCTATGTTGGTCCTCAAAGTTGATTTGTCTTTCTTGCTTCATTTAGCACACTTCTGTTGAATTATTATTAAAATGAATGATATTTTTTTTGATATAGAAATATTTTATTTGTTTTGTGTGCGACGTTGGCAACTGTATACTCTTTCCATCTGATCAAAATGCTGGATTGAGGGTTATAATATTTTATAAACCCTCAAAAAAAGCTAATTGATCAAAATTTCATTGAGTCAGATGCTTTAGTCAACATTTTTATTCGGTCTTTTGCTGAATAAACCAATATTTAAAGTACTTAATCGTTTGTATTCATACGGTTTGGTGCAATACCCCCAACCCATATAACGAAGTAGAAATATGCTGAGGTTATTGTTTGTATTTGTTGTTACGTTATTTTTAAGTCTACCCACTCGAGCTCAACATCTTTATCCGGTGAAGATAAACAAAGCCTGGGGTTTGATAGATGCTGATGGACAATTAGTTGTCGATCCTATTTATCAAGCTATTGGTGAATTTGACCGTTACGGGTATGCTGTAATGCTGCGCAAAGGTAAGTTGGGTTTGCTCAATCAAGAGGGTAAAGAGCTCATTCCTCCGGCATATAACGAATTGAAAGTCCTTGATTCTTTATTATTTGCTGTTTTAGAAAACCAGGAGTGGAAGGCTATTGATTTAGATCAAAATACCATAGTTAAGCCTGGTTACGATGAAATTGAAGTCCTGAATAATGAGTTTATTTCCTTTAGTAAAAAGGATAATTGGGGCATAGTGAATAGAGAAGGGAAATTACTCATTGAAGCACGCTATGATGAAGTTTTTCTGGAATCCAACCGATATTTTATTTTAAGAAAAGGTGAGTTTATCGGTTTGGCCAGCAAACAAGGTCAAAGTATATTGGAATGCTCAGCCAATGAAGTTAAAGCATTCAACGATAGTCTACTCTTTTTTAGACATCACCAAAAATGGGGTGCAGTACTACTGAATGGAAAAAAAGTACTTGATCCTAAATTCGATGCTTACAGCAAACTATCTGCTGAATTCATAAAGATAAGACAAGACAATGAATTTGCTTTGTTTTCTTTGCACTGCATGAAAGAAGTAGCAGGGGGATATGAAGATTATTTTGCATTTTCAGAAAAGACAGTACTTGTCAAGCAAGAAATGAACATTGGCCTCTTGGATGCTTGTGGTAGTGTGTTATTGCCTACAGATTATCAGGAGATACAGCCCTACAAATCAGATTATTATCGGGTAAAGTTTGATAATCGCTGGGGAGTAATCAATCCTAAAGGGGACTTGGCCATAGCTTTCGATTACGATTATATCGCTCCTTTGCGATCTCAGGTTTGCCTGGTTAAAAAGAACGAAAAACTGGGCTTATTAAATGAAAGAGGAGAGCAGCTCATCGATCCTCATTTCGATGAAATTGAAGTCTTAGAGGGCTTAGCCAAAGCTTATGTATATGATGAACAAGGTGAAAAAAAGCTTTCTACCTTTCATTTCGATGAAAATGGAATGCTTAAAGACCAAAAACACTTCAAAGACCATTTTACCTTAAAAGTAGGTGTCAAACAAGATTCTTCTCCCATTCAAATCACCTATCCTCGATATGAATTAGAACAGTTCGAATGGTTCTATGCTCCCGAACTCAACCGTTGGGGACTGAGAAAACTGGCGGATGGCAAAATTCAGATAGAACCTATTTTCCAGTATGTGATACCTTATAAATCATTGGGATTCACTTTGGTGGGAATGGAGAAAAAATCCACCTATGACTTTGAGCGTACAACTTTTAGATTTGATCAGGCTTTTGGCTTAGTAAGTAATGAACTGGGCATGCCCATCACCAAACAAGAGTTTTTGGACATTCGCTTAGATGATTTTGAAAATGGTGCTCCTTTAGCCAAATGCTTGATGACAGACGGCAAATATGGCTTAATAGATCGTACAGGCCGAATAATAGATAGAAACTACTCTTATATAGGTGATTTTAAAAAAGGAGTAGCGCGTATGGCCAAATATGGCAGATTGTCGGGTAGTATGAAGAAAAACGGTAGTCTTGGTCATTTAGGTACCTTCCTCCAACAGTTACAAGCCAGCAATGTAATGGTCGACTACACTACCTACGATCAGATATTTAGAAATCAGGCCAGCCTGATATGTGATGCCTGTCAATGGGGATATATTGATATGAATGGTCGAACGATGGTTCAATCTAAGTACAATTTTGCAGAAGATTTTGTCAATGAAGTAGGTTTGGTAGCCAGAAATGACAAATGGGGAGTGGTGGATACCAGTGGAAAAGAAGTGATCGCTTGCAGATATGACGCCATCGAATTTTTAGAAAATACCAACAATAAGATTCTACGACTTTATGTCAATCAACCCAAATATGGGGTGATAGATACTTCTGGTCGTTTGACAGTACAAACCAATTATGATGATATTGGATTGTACCGAGAAGGCCGCCTGGCAGTTCAACGCAATTTATTGTGGGGATATGTCAGTGTAAATGGTACTGAAGTTATTCCTTGTCGGTTTCATCAAGTGCAACCTTTTAGTGAAGGTTTGGCAGCTGCTAAGATGGGCAGATATTGGGGCTTCATCAACAAGTATGGCGATGAATCTATTGCTTTCAAATTTACCAAAGTTGGACCGTTTATCGGTGCTTTGGCTTGGGCATCAGATGGTGCACAATCTGGCTATATCAATAAGGATGGGGAATGGATGATCAAGCCTCAGTTTGATAAAGCTTATGATTTTCAATATGGAGTCGCAAGAGTAGTAGAAAATGGGAAGTATGGTTTGATTGATTCCACCGGTAAATACATCATTCGCCCAAAATACATCAAACTCGAAGCTTTTGATGAAAATGGACTTTCAATAGTCACCTATGGCGGTCAACAAGTTCGTTATGGCATTATTAATACGGCCGGCGAATGGGTCACCCAAAAGGCTTATCGTGAGATCATGCCTTTTTCGCAAGGTTTAGCAGTAGTAAAAGCTCAAAAAGGATACGGGTATATTGATTTGCAGGGACGAGAAGTCATTCCAACCATTTATGATCATGCTGCTTCCTTTGTAGAGGGGAGAGCATCAGTAAGAAAAAATGGCAATTGTGGATACATTGACTTAAAAGGTAAAGGTAAGGTCCCATTTGAGTTTTCTCAATGCATGGATTATCAAGATGGAAAAGCCATCGTCTATAAAGGTTTAAAAAGAGCCGGACTCGTTGATCTGGAAGGAAATATCATCTTGGAACCCAGCATCAATCGATTGATCAAGTTTTCTGAAGGTAGAGGCTTGGTAAGAGACAGGCAATATCGATTCTATTACATCACTGAATCAGCAAGAATATACGATGGCTTCTATGAAAAAGCTTCTGCTTTTCAAAACGGCATTGCAGTAGTAAAAGAAGGAGGCAAATGGGGAGTCATCAATCAGAGTGGTTTTACCATCATCCCACCTAAATATGCAAAAATCAGTGATTTTGACAATGGCTTTGCTAAAGTGAAAATTTACGGTTTCAATGGCCTATGCAATCTCAAAGGAGAATTGATCGTGCAGCCACACTATGAATACATCAGTTATGCAGGTGATGGGGTATTTAGAGTAGAACAAGGTGATCAGGTCGGCTATTTCGATAGCGAAGGCGATTGGATATGGGAGCTGTCTAATTAATGCTATCATGTTATTATGCTGTTATACTGTTATTGACTAAGATGACAGCATAACAACATAACAGCATAATAACATAGCATCACTGTATTTCCTTTAATGGCTCCAATTCTTTCATTTCTTCATCTGTAAACAAACGTGATTTTGTCATAAAACGAAGACCTAATGGTATTTCTAATGAAAAACTAGATCCTCGGCCTTTGACTATATCGATCGTAAGTTGAGTGTGTTCCCAATATTGAAACTGATCTTTGGACATGTAAAAAGGACAATCGTGTATATCGCCCAGGTATACATCTGTATGGTTGATCAATAACTCTCCTTCTGGAAAACACATCGGTGCAGAACCATCACAACAGCCACCACTTTGATGAAAGATCAAATCGCCATGTTGAGCACGCAATTGATCGATCACAGCAATGGCTGCTGGACTTATCAAGACTCTTCTTACCATTCTGTAATAGCTTAGAAGAAGCCCATTGCTTTTTTATCGTAAGAGATAAGCATGTTCTTAGTCTGACGGTAGTGGTTCAACATCATTTTGTGGGTTTCACGGCCGATACCTGACTTTTTATAACCACCAAATGGTGCATGTGCAGGATAAAGGTGATAGCAATTGACCCATACACGACCAGCTTGTACTGCTCTTGATATTTGATAAGCCTGATGCATATCTCTGGTCCATACTCCAGCTCCCAAACCATATAAGGTATCATTGGCTATTTCAAGTGCTTCCGCTTCATCTTTAAAAGTAGTTACACAAACAACAGGGCCAAATATTTCTTCCTGGAAAACACGCATGTTGTTGTTTCCTTTTAAGATAGTAGGTTGAATGTAGTAGCCTCCTTCTAAGCCTTCGTTAAAGGCTGCCTCACCACCGGTAAGAACTTCACAACCTTCTTCTTTTCCTATCTTAATGTAGTTGAGTATTTTCTCGTATTGGTCATTGGAAGCCTGAGCCCCCATCATGGTAGTAGGATCTAATGGATGGCCCAATTTGATTGCTTTAGTGCGTTCAATCACTCTCTCCATAAATGCATCAAATATGTCTTCTTGTACCAACATTCTGGAAGGACAAGTACATACTTCTCCTTGATTAAGAGCGAACATTACTGCTCCTTCTATACACTTGTCTAAGAACTCATCATCTGCATCCATAACATTGGAGAAGAAAATATTAGGAGATTTTCCACCCAACTCCAAAGTAACCGGAATGATGTTTTTAGCAGCATATTGCATGATCAACTGACCAGTAGTAGTTTCGCCGGTAAAAGCCACCTTGTTTATTCTTGGGTTGGTAGCCAAAGGCTTGCCTGCTTCTATACCAAAACCATTGACAACATTCAATACGCCTGCTGGTAAAATATCCTGAATCAATTCTACCAAAATCATGATGCCAACCGGAGTTTGTTCTGCCGGCTTTAGTACCACACAGTTTCCTGCTGCTAGTGCCGGAGCTACTTTCCAGGCAGCCATTAAAAGTGGAAAGTTCCAAGGGATAATTTGACCAACAACACCTAGTGGTTCCAATACATTCATTGAAACGGTTGTTGCATCTAACTCACTTACATTGCCTTCTTCCGCACGAATGACACCTGCAAAATACCTGAAATGATCAATTGCCAGAGGGAGATCGGCTGCTCTGGTTTCTCTCAGTGCTTTACCATTGTCCCAGGTTTCTGCTCTGGCCAATGCTTCAAGATTGGCTTCCATTACATCGGCAATTTTCAATAATAAATTACTTCTAAAAGTAGCGGAAGAATTATTCCACTCTGGAGCTGCTGCCCATGCAGCATCAAGAGCTAACTCAATATCCTCAGCTGTAGAACGAGCGACTTTTGTAAAGCTATTTCCATCTACCGGAGATATATTTTCAAAATATTCACCTTTGACTGGTGGCGTCCATTTACCGCCAATAAAGTTATCGTACTGATCTTTGAATCTTGGTTTTGCCAACACATCTTGTGCTGTAGTCAGGATTTCACTCATGGATAATGTTTTTTCTAGTTTATAATTAATGGTTATCAGAGGAAAAAAATATTTTATATTTTGATTTACCCTTTGATAACAAAATTATATCCTATTATCGCCTTTCTTTTGAACTATCCTACTAAAAAAGTGAACTATCCTCTTAAAAAAATATAATAATCTATATTTGTGCATCTTTTTGTACCATATTCTTTGTATTGACTGTAAAAAAGTACATCTTTATTTTATCCTTCCAAGATTAAAGCAAAAAATATTCGTTATGCAATTGCCACAACGCTTTTTAGAACATCGAAAACTGCAGACATTGGTTGAAAATCAAACGACCTATGGATTGAAAGAAATTGAGATGCATGTTTTCGAAACCCATCAAAAAGCAGAGCAGGTCTTGCTAAAATTTGATCAACCCGTATTGGCAAGTATGCTTAGAGGAAAAAAATAATGCACTTAAGAAAACAGAAGGCTTTCAATTTTATTCCTGGAGAATCTTTGATTTTACCTGCTAAAGAAATGATGGCGATTGATTTTCCTGAAGCAAGTATGGACAACCCAACCAAATGTCTGGCTATGGCGATTGATCCGGATTGTATAGATGAAGTAAGTCGATTGATGAATGAAAATATGCCAAAGGTGGAAGGAGAAGAATGGGGCTTGATGGATTACAATTTTCATTTTACCAACGATATTGCAATTTATCAAATCATACATCGCCTTCTTTTTCTATGTACTGAAAATCATCCTTCCAAAGATCTTTTCGTCTCTAACATGATTAGAGAATTGATCATAAGGATATTACAGGCAGAGTCTAGAAAAATTCATAACGAGCAATCGGAAAGCAAGAGTGGTCAGAATCGATTGACCTTTATCATACAATATATTAAAGATCATTTGGATCACCCGCTTACTATTGAGGATTTAAGTAAAAAAGCCTATATGAGTGAGTCCAACTTTCATAGAGTATTTAAAAACGAATTGGGTATTTCTCCTATCGATTTTATAAATAATGAAAGAATAAAGCTTGCAACTAGCCTTTTACAAAATCCAAGGATAAAAATTAAAGAAGTATACATGCGATGTGGCTTCAACAGCCTTTCTTATTTCAATCGTGTTTTCAAAAGGAAGAAACAGTTGGCTCCTAAGGAGTACCAATTGAAGGTGAATCAGGATAGTTTTTAGTTGTTGGTTAAAACAACCAACAACTAAAAACTAAAAACTATTAAGAATTTTTATCACCTTTCTTATCCAACACAATTGCATCTACCGCTTTTTCTTTCACCATTTTGTTGAATGCAGGTAAGTCTGTATCGCGTATCTTTTGCATCTTATCCAGCTCCGCATCAATCAATTTGGTCAACTCTTCTTTTACTTGCATGGACTGCTTAGTAGGAGGATAGTTACCACTTCCAGCAACACCACTTAAATGTGCCAATTTATTGGTCAACTTGATTGGGAAGTTAAGTGGATCTTGACCTGAACGGTTCTTAGTTTGATACAATGCCTTTTCGATTACACTCATTTCTTTTTTCAAACGTTGAGCTTCTTTAACCAGATCAGACATTTCTTCTTTGCCTTTCCAGTTTTTCATGTAGTGATCCAGTTGATTTCTCACACTGCGAATATCAATAATCGTTTGGTGTGCTTCAGTTACCTTTTGATTAACATCCATAAGGAAATCAAATTGATCCTGGAAGCCTTGCATGCTTGTTTCTGAGCGGGGATCTTTTAGAATCTCAAATTCTTGCTGCATGCTTTCTTCACCCACAGTCAACTTTGCAATATACTTTCCTGGTACAGCAGCCGGTCCAGCCATAGAGCCTGCCCAAAGAATCATACCGTCAAAACGTTTTGCATCAGGATAGCGCATATTCCAAGAGAACATATTTCCGTTTTGGCTAACTTCCAGCTTGGTGCCTCTTTCTTTGGATTGTGTAGAGTATTCTTTGATCAGATCTCCATTTTGTTCGTGGAAAGACAATTTGACGGTTACAGAATCATTGGGTTCGTCTTTAAGGTAATAATGTACCATCACACCACCTGGGTGATTGGTTCCTTGAGTTTTAGACCCAGGACGTCCACCTCCAGACATACGATAAGATGGCATAGGTTGGTACAGATAAAAATCCTTAGCAGCAATCTCATCACTTAATTGGTGAAGAGGTGTCAAATCATCAATAATCCAAAGACTACGACCTTGTGTAGCAGCGATCAGGTTGTCATTTTTGATGGTCAAATCTGTAATTGGTACAATAGGTAAATTCATCTGGAAGGGTGTCCAGCTTGTTCCATCGTCAAAAGAAACATACATGCCCGTCTCGGTACCAGCATACAGCAACCCTTTGCGTTTAGGATCAGCTCTAACTACCCTTGTGAAGTGCTCATCATCAATACCATTAACGATCAGTTTCCAGCTCTTGCCATAATCTTCTGTTTTGTACAAATAAGGTGCAAAATCACCTAACTTATATCTTGTACCTGCTATATAAGCACCGCCTTTGGTGAATGGATCAGCATCTACGCTATTGATCATCATCCACTCCGGCATATCGGGTGGAGTAACATTTTCCCAGTTGTCACCACCATCTTTAGTTACATGTATCAATCCATCATCAGAACCTGCCCAGATTAATCCTTCTTCATATGGAGATTCAGCAGCTGCAAATACAGTACAATAATATTCTACACCAGTATTGTCCTTAGTGATAGGTCCACCTGATGGGCCTAGTTTGGTAGAATCATTGCGAGTTAAATCCGGACTGATGATTTCCCATGATTGACCACCATTTGTACTCATATGTACATGTTGTGAAGTGGTATACAGTTTCTTAGAATCATGTGGAGAGAAGAAGATCGGGAAGTTCCACTGGAAACGATACTTCATTCCTTCAGCACCATAACCCATTGGATTATCAGGCCATACGTTTATAGTTTGTCTTTGCTTAGTAGCATGATTTACGCGAGTTAAGTATCCACCGTAGCTACCACCATATACAACATCATTATCAGTTGGATCAACGGCTATATGTGCACTTTCGCCACCCGCTGTAGGCTCCCAATCTCTTTCACCTATGCTACGACCATCTGTACGATGCGCGATACGTACCGTTGAGTTGTCCTGCTGAGCTGCATAGATGCGATAAGGGAAATGATTATCAGTAACAACTCTATAAAACTGAGCTGTAGGCTGGTTGTAGTAAGTCGACCAGTTTTCTCCTTGATCAAAAGAAACCTGAGCACCACCATCATCGGCTATTACCATGCGCTGGTTGTCTTCAGGAGCAATCCAAAGATCGTGATGATCACCATGAGGAGCGCCGTATGCCCGGAAGGTACGACCACCATCAGTAGACTTGTGGTATCGTACATTCATTACATACACTATATTTTCATCTTCTGTGTCTGCAATGATACGAGAGTAGTACCATGCTCTTTGTCTCAAGGCACGACTTGAATTGGTTTTTCTCCAGCTTTCACCACCATCATCTGAGCGATATACTCCACCATCGTTGGCTTCTATGATAGCAAAAACACGTTCTGAGTTAACTGGAGAAACCGAGACACCAATGATACCTAAATCGCCTTCAGGTAATCCTTGTTCGGATGTAATTTGTGTCCACGTATCACCACCGTCCGTTGATTTCCAAAGTGCAGAACCTTCTCCACCACTTTCAAGGCTATAAGGAGTACGGCGAATTCTCCAGGTAGATGCAAAAAGGATGCGTGCATTATTTGGATCCATCACCAAGTCAACAGCTCCGGCATCTTCATTCGCAAATAGGATGCGCTTCCAGGTCTTACCACCATCCATTGAACGATATACTCCTCTCTCTTCGCTTGACTTGTAAAGGTCTCCCATTACAGCAGCATAAACTACATCAGGATTCTTAGGATGAATACGAATACGCGGGATATGGCGAGAATTTGCCAAGCCAATTTCTTCCCAGGTTTTACCAGCATCATTAGACTTCCACATGCCATAACCAGAAGATACATTACCACGAACGGTAACTTCACCACCACCGACATAGATGACATTGGGATCCGATTCGGCTACTGCTACAGCACCGATGGAACCACCAAAATATCCATCAGATATGTTTTCATAAGTTTGACCTCCATCTTTAGTACGCCAAACACCACCACCAGTAGCACCAAAGTAGTATAGGTTGGGCTTACCAGGAACTCCTGTAACAGAAGCAGCTCTTCCACCACGGAAAGGACCTATTTCACGCCATTTTAAAGAAGAGAATAGATCTGCATTGTATTGAGTCGTACTTATAGCAGGCTGAGCTTCCGCTTCAGCTTTCTTTTTATTACGACGCTGTGCATCAGCAGATCCAATGAAAAGGGCAACCAATAGTAGGGTTACCATCAGTTTCAATAAACTAGTTGATCTCATCATTACATTTTTTTGTTTTTTCATACTTCCACCGACTAATGTACGTAAAAGGATGGAATTTGAGCAATCTTATCCTTTTGAAATCAGTAGAAGTGTAAAAGCAGTGTAAACTTTGTTAAGTCACTGATTATCTTGTTTTTTAGAACTTATAAATTTATTTCTACCTTGAAAAACCTTTAAATAAATGTAGATCAATTGAGGATTTTTGTCTTTGTAAAAGAGCAAAATGTAGCTACCTGGTAAAAGAATCACTCGAAATAACGATCAAAAAACAACAACTGATACTGTACCGCATTGCGCCAATACTCCCAATTATGTTCTCCCGGACGAGTCGTATAATCATGTGCTACTCCAAGTTGGGTTAATCGCTCATGCATCTGCTCATTGACTTCAAAGAAGAAATCATCTATTCCACAATCAATAATTAAAGCTTGTTGATTGTTAGCAAAAGCTGTATCATAGTTAACTACGGAAGCAGCATCCCATCTGTCCGGAAATTCATCAATACTACCAATTCGTTCAGAAATATTCCAATTATCAGGGAAAGGTCTTAAATCCAAACCTCCACTCATACTTCCCGCTGCTCCAAATAGGTCAGGATGCCTGGCGGCCAGATATAAAGCGCCATGCCCCCCCATACTCAAGCCACTAATGGCTCTGCCTTTGGGGGAATTAACAGTAGGTAAGTTTCGATCAATACTTGGAATTAAGTATTTCGTAATGAAAGTTTCATATTGATAAGACGAGTCTATAGGACTATCCAGGTACCAACTGTCTACATTGCCATCAGGACATACAATAAGCACTCTATAGATGGTCGCCAAATCCTGAAGCTCAGGAACTAGAGTGTACCATCCACCATGATCCCCTCCATAGCCATGCAACAAATAAACCACCGGATACTGCTCTGTACTATCTACTCCAAAGCCTAAAGGATATATAATATTATTGGAAACTGCCTTTCTCATTTCATTGGAAAAAATCATCAAGGTATCTACAGAGGAAGAGGTATTAGGATAAAGAATGGGTGGTATCATTTCCTGCTCTGTTTTTTTATTACAGGAGAAAAGAACAATCACTAGTAGCACAAAGAGATGGGAGGCTTTCATTAGTTTTTGCAGGAAAGATAAGTATTTTACATGTTGTGATCTTATGATGCTGTGATCTTATGTAGAATAAACTGATTTTAACATCACAAGATCATAGCATCATGAGATCACAAGACAAAAAATATCTATCTTCCCAAAAAAAATTCTTGTATTAGTATGAAAAACTTAAAATTCTTAATCCTAATCTTATTAGTAATAGGATTTATTAGTCCTGCCGATGCACAAAAACCAAAAAAAGAGGAAGCTTCTTCTTTCCAGGCTGATCTATACAAAGGTCTGAAGTGGAGGAATATTGGTCCTTTTCGTGGAGGTCGCTCCAATGCAGTAAGTGGAGTGATCAATAATGATAAAGTGTATTATACAGGTTATACCGGTGGCGGTGTTTGGAAAACCGATGATGCTGGAATGAATTGGAAGAACATTTCTGATGGATTCTTTAAATCCGGTTCTGTGGGTGATATCGCCGTTTCTGAAGCGGATCCTAATGTCATTTATGTAGGTATGGGAGAGCATGCAGTAAGAGGAGTAATGACTACCTATGGTGATGGTGTTTATAAATCAACCGATGCAGGAGAAACATGGACACATATTGGTCTTGATATGACCAGACACATTTCTGATGTTGTTATTCACCCTGATAATCCTGATGTAGTGTATGTTGCAGCTCAGGGAGCACTACACGGTCCAAGTGAAGATCGAGGTGTATACAGATCAATAGATGGAGGTAAAAACTGGACCAAGATCCTCTATGTGGATGAGCAATCCGGTATCTCTAGTTTGAGTATGGATATGAACAATCCTCGCATCCTTTATGCGGCTAGCTGGGAGCACATTCGTTACCCATGGCAGGTATCCAGTGGGGGAGAAGGATCTAACCTTTGGAAATCTACTGATGGTGGTGAAAACTGGGAAAAGATCAACAAAGGTTTGCCGGACTTTAGAGGTAAAATGGGTATCTCTGTTTCTCGTGCCGACAATAGCCGTGTATATGCAATTGTTGAAGCAGAGAAGAAAAAAGCAGGTTTGTACCGCTCTGATGATGGTGGTAAAAGCTGGAAGCACATGACCAGCGACCAACTGCTGACCGCTCGTTCTTGGTATTATATGGAAGTGTTTGCTGATCCGGTTAATGTTGATATCGTTTATGTATTGAACGCTCCGGTTATGCGCTCTACGGATGGAGGTAAAAACTTTAGCCGTGTAAGTGTAGGTCATGGTGACACCCATGACTTATGGATCAATCCAGCTAACAATACAAACATGATCCTTGGTGATGATGGGGGAGGAGAAGTGACTTTCAACAGTGGAAAAACATGGTCAACCCTTTACAATCAACCAACTGCACAGTTTTATCGTGTCAATGCAGATAAGCAATTCCCATACAAAGTATATGGTGGACAGCAAGATAACTCAAGTGTAGTTATTGCAAGTCGTACCAATGGTTCTGGTATCACAGATAAAGATTGGCATAGTGGTCCTGGTTGTGAAAGTGCATACATCGCCTTTGATCCTGATAATCCAGACGTTTTATATGGTGGTTGTTACCAAGGGTTGATTTCTGCTTTGGATTTGACTACCATGGAAAACAAAGACATCATGCAATATCCTTCATTAAATTTGGCCATAGAGCCTAAGGATATGAAATACCGCTTCAACTGGAATGCTCCAATCGTAGCTTCTCCACATGATCCTAATTTGATCTACCATGCAGGAAATGTGGTTTTTACAACTACTGATGGTGGTATGAGCTGGAACCAAATCAGCCCTGATTTAACCCGTGACGACAAAGAAAAGCAAGGTGCTGGTGGTGGTCCCTTAACTAATGAAGGTGCTGGTGGTGAAAACTACAACACGATTTACTATTTGACAGAATCAGAATTACAAAAAGGATACATACTCACTGGTAGCGATTGTGGCTTGGTTTACTTAACCAAGGATGGTGGTAAAAAGTGGGACAACATCACACCGAAAGACTTGGAAGAAAGCAATATCCACAGCATCGAATGGTCTGCCCACGATCCTAAAACAGCTTATATAGCAGCCAATCGCATGAAGTTTAACGATATGAGTGCTATGGCTTACAGAACAACCAACTATGGTAAAAGCTGGACACCCATCAATGCTGGTATCGACAAAGAAGACTTCCTTCGTGTTATACGAGAAGATAAGGAAGTACCTGGCTTATTGTATGGTGGCGGAGAAAGAGGTTTTTATGTGTCTTACAACAATGGTGATTCTTGGGAAAAATTGCAATTAAACTTACCGGTTGTACCAATAACGGATATGATCATTCGTGATAATGACTTGGTAGCAGCTACGCAAGGCCGTGCTTTCTGGATATTAGATGATTTAGGAGCAATTCAGCAATCAAAGGGTGATTTTGGCAATGATAAGCTGGCATTGTATCAGCCAAAGAAAACAGTACTTTTCAGTGGAGGAGGAGGTAGGTCTGGTGGAAAAGTGGGGCAAAATCCTATGAGTGGTGTGGTATTCCAGTATTATTTGGCTGAAAAGCCAGATTCTCAAGAAGTGAAACTTGAAATTATGGATATGGAAGGAGAACTCATCAGAGCTTATTCCAGCAAAAAGGACAAGACATACAAGTCTTATCCTGGTGGCCCTTCTGCACCAAAAGTAATACCAGCACAGAAA
Organism: Bacteroidota bacterium; assembly: GCA_038530915.1. Classification (GTDB taxonomy): domain Bacteria; phylum Bacteroidota; class Bacteroidia; order Chitinophagales; family Saprospiraceae; genus JANQPA01. Next base: position 4,711 of record JBCBCD010000005.1, on the reverse strand, counting down.
GGAGTAAATCGATTTGCTTGGGATTTCCGTCACACAGGACCATTGGATGTTAAAGGGGTATTCATCTATGGCAGTTATGCTGGCCGTCCTGTGGGTCCTGGCCAATACAAAGCACGCCTAAGTATGGATGATCAAATATCTGAGGTGTCTTTTGAAGTAGTAGCTGATCCTCGCTTGAAAGTTTCAGCAACTGCTTATGCGGATAGAGATGAGTTTTTCCAAAAAGTAGATGCTGAGATAGAAGATATCCACAAAGCGGTGAATCGCCTTACAAATATCAAAAAGCAAATCAACAACTACAATGAGTTGATGGGTGAAATGGAGGATGCCAAGCTTTTAATTGATGCTGGTAAAGAGTTGTTGAAGAAAATTGATAGCTGGGAAGAAAAGATCGTAGAGCGTCGCCAAAAAAGTATTCAGGATGTCATCAACTGGCCTGGTAAGTTGAATGCTGAGTTCTTTGTATTGCGTTCAAAATTAGGTTCTCACGATCCAAGAGTTACTCAAGGTGTGAAGAATCGCCTAAAAGATTTACAAGCACAATGGAAATTTGCAAAGGGCAAATATATGGAAATGATGGAGAAAGACATCGCAGAATACAATCAGATGTTTAGAGACAGAAATGTTCCGGCTTTGATTACGGCGGGAATGTGATTTCATCTTTTATTATTCATCGTTTATCATTCATTGGGTGTTTTCAAGGTAGAGTTATGAAAGATGAACAATAAACGATGAATGATGATTAATGATCAAAATTGAAAATAAATAAACGGCACCACATCTGCACTTGCCGTTTGTACAACACACCAAATGACCAGTGCCAGTGACAAGGCTTTTACAGGTACTGGTGATTTGGTAAATACCTCCTGTATTTTTTCATGCCAATTGATAGGAAGCCAATGGAGTGTTAAGGCTAAAATGATGAGACAGATGCTGTTGGCATGTGTTACAACATAGCCTGGGATAGAACTCCAATTGAAGTTGGTCAAGATGAGAGTGAAAAACTGACTGACTGTTTCCATAGGGGGAAGTGGATTGTTGAGCGCACCCGAACGGAAAAAGATCCAACCTATGATCACAAATTGGAAGGTGAAAAAGATGCTGGCCACTCTACGTGTTGAATATTGCGTTTCGTTTTCTTTTCTCCCCAAAGCTTGGTCTATGGCATAGGTAATTAAGTAAATGAGTAAAGAACCTAAAGTGGTGAGCACCAAACCTTTGGTCAATTCAAACCTCAGACCGGGTATGTCTGGATCAACACTTGTTTGTACCCAAATCATGCCGATGATTTGTACCAGTAATAAGATGAATAAAGATCTTAGTGAAGGCTGATTAAGCCATTTTCCACTCTTGCTAATCATGCGATCTAAGGCTAAACCAACTCCATGTATGCCACCCCATAAAATAAATACCCAGCTGGCTCCATGCCAGAGTCCACCTAAAAGCATGGTTAACATCAAATGGAGATAAGTTCTAAAAAGCCCTTTGCGATTGCCACCCATACTAATGTATAGATAATCCCTCAACCATGTAGAGAGGGAGATGTGCCACCTGCGCCAAAACTCTTGCAAGGTTTTTGCCTGATAGGGGAAACGAAAATTTTCCGGCAACTGAAAGCCCAACAATAATGCTATTCCGATCGCCATGTCCGAGTAGCCGGAGAAATCACAATAGATTTGAACGGCATAACCATAAGCTGCCATTACCGCTTCTGTACCTGAATATAAGGCCGGATTTTCAAAAACGCGATCTACAAAATTGACACTGATGTAATCCGAAATAATGGCTTTTTTGAATAAGCCGCTGATAATCAGTGCGAAACCCTGACCCATCTGTTCGCTGGTAGCATGTAGTTTTTTCCTGATTTGGGGTAAAAAGTCTGCCGCTCTAACGATAGGCCCTGCCACCAATTGTGGAAAGAAGCTCACAAAAAAAGCAAAGTCTAAAAAAGCCTTTGCTCCACTTTTCCAATCTGTAACGCTTTCAGTAAGCGGCTTTAGTTTGCGACGATACACATCTATGCTGTAACTCATCGTTTGGAAGGTATAAAAAGAGATACCTACCGGAAGGAATATATTGGCAAAGGGAAGGTTAGAGTCAGTACTTTGGTTGAAGACATCAATAAAAAAGTTGGTGTACTTAAAATATCCCAGTAAGCCCAAGTTGACCATTAAACTCAAGATCAGAAAGCCTCTTTGTTGCCACCTTTCCCTTGCATTGTAAATGAAATGCCCCAACACAAAATCAACCACTGTAGAGAGCAATAATATCCAAAAGTAAAACCCACTCGACAAATAATAAAAGTAGAGGGAAAAAAGGAGAGTAAATAAGAGTCTGAAATTCTGTTGATTCGCTAACAAAATGTATACTCCATAAAAGACCGTAAACAATGCCAAAAACAACACACTATTAAAAAGTAGTGGTTGCATAGGATCATAATCCAGCATTGTTAGGAAGTCCGACCATTCCGGCATGAGTGTATCAATTGGTATGCAAGTCGAAGATAGGAAATTTATGTTTATGAAATGGCAGTGTTAACTCACAAGCTTCTAATCACATCAAATCAGTTAAATATTGAATTCTTTATGCATAAGGACAAATGATTATAGCAATAAGGCTCTCAAAAAAAAGTAATTATTTGAGCATAACTAATTTAATTGTGCATATGTAAAAATATTCAGTCATATTCATTTTTTACTTAAATAATAAATGTTAATTTTTTTTTATAAGAAAAATGACTTGTCTATATTTGTGGTAAATCAATAGTTACTAAGAGATTCAATTTCGCATTTCTACCCTTTAGTGAAAAGAAAAAAGTAATCATCTACACTTACATTTTCATATATGTTATCACATAACACATATGGATGGTATCTGGTGGTACAAACTTTAAAATCATCTTTCTACTCGATAGATTTACATAAATATTTTATGATTCACAATATGATTGGTATGTTTTGATTTGAATTACTGTAAAGTTTATCCGTTACGACCTAATTACGATTTTATATAAAGCAAAATTAATTTATCAAATCTTACGATCTTATGAACACGAACTTTACCAAAACGTTCTTATCTCTTTTGTTTCTAATAGGGATAGTGTCTTACTCTCAAGCACAAATTTCTTTGGACTTTGATAATGTAGGAAACAGAAGTGAATTACAAGCTGAATGCTGGTTATTTAGTGGTTTTGATGTAAGAACCAATGATGCTATTTCTGGCAAGAGCCTCAGGAGTAGTGCATTATCTAGTACCAATGAATTCCAAGCATTTTTAATTACTCCATTAGTGGAACTTTCCTCTGGAACCAACCTCCTTTTTGACTATGAGTTTACGAATGGAATACAAAGTCGAGAAGGAAAAATATTGGTTTATCTTCAGCCTGCAAGTTCTCCTTTTGGCAGTTTGGATATTGACAATGCGATTCTGTTGGGTGAGGTAACAGGGTTTGCATCTGACAATGTTTTAGCTGCTGATTTGTCAATCAGTACTACAGGGACTTTCCGTATCGTTTTCATAACTCCTGGCCTGGGTGGAGGAAGTGGTAGAGGAATTATTGATAACCTGGTTATTCCTGCTGATGATTTCTCGAGCGAACCAGAGGTTACCATTGATGCGGGTGAAGATCAAAGCATTTGTGGTATTGCTCCAGTTGTATTAGATGCTGAAATTAGTGCAACTTATGATAATGCTGAATTAGATATATTGGGAGTTTGGTCCGGTGGAGCAGGTACTTTTAGTGATGTTAACGATCCAAATGCAACCTATACTCCTGATCCAGCAGAAGATGGTGAAACAGTTACTTTGACTTTTACAGCTGTTTCTTGTAATAGAGAATCTGATGTAGTTGACATTACATTTAGTTCACTTGATAAAGTAGTAATTGATGCTGCTGCTGCAACTTACCTGATTGCTCCTTGTGAAGAAACAACAGATTTTATCTATTCTATTTTGATCACAGGCCCTTGTGATTTTGCTGACGATGATTTAGTATTGGAAGGCCCATTGGCTACTTATGCATCTGATCCTTTGGTTGAGCCAAGAGGAAACGATGCAAAATATTTTGAGTTTAATTTTACCTCTGTACCTGCCGGTATTTATGAACTTACTGCAAAATTTAAAACACTAGAAGCTAAGACTACCATTACGGTACAAGCCCCACAAGAAGTTGACTTAGATGAATTATCTTGCAATGACAATGTAAATGTTACATTGGATAATGAGTGTACTGCTGATGTTACAGCAGATATGGTATTAGAAGGCCAAAACATCTGTAACGATGACTTTACTGTAATCTTTGATTACGGTATGGGCATGAAATCTAAAGACGAAATCACGGAATGTGGTAAATTCAAATATGAAGTATTCTATGGTACAGATGAGTCAACTGCGGAATTTGTATGTTGGGGCTACATCACTGGTGAAGACAAGGATGCACCTAAGTATCCAACTCAAATTGGTGAAGCAACTATTACATGTACGGATATCGATTCTATCTTAAAGTACTCTGCTTCTGATATTCAATTGAAAAAAGATGGTGAAGAATGTTACTTCGAAGGTAAGTCTTGGGACATTCTACTAGATCAAGGAGCATTTGATGTAAACAGCATCTATGATAACTGTTCTGAGTTTTGTCACTTGTCCTTCGAAATCAACGATTTGTTGATGGAAGGTGATGTATGTGATGGCTCTATGATCGTTCGTACGATCC
>JBCBCD010000004.1:0-23476 GCA_038530915.1 Bacteroidota bacterium | reverse complement strand
TGATAGTATCCACACTCTAAGACCTATCCTTGGAGAGATATTTTATCAGGATATTCTTCAATATCTCAAAGATTATAGTTTACTATATATTAGTATTGAGCCAATGGCATTTGAGCAGAGATTAAATTGATACAGATGATCTTGACCTTAAAACTATAGCCATTGACAGCTTATTTATAACCTTTTACTGACAATAGCACCAAAAGGCTAGTAAAACGTAAAGCCCATATAATAATTTCAATTAAATGAATTCCCTCCCGCAAAAAGAGTGTTGGAAAAGCATTTTCCTATCTCTGTCATATTGATACGGATTCGAGAACTATTCATTAACTTTAATATTGAAAAATATTCTTACTAAAGCCGGTCTTATAAATGTTGTAACTAATTAAAGTAAAGAGGTTGTATCACCCTAAGCATTCGTCAGTAAATAATAGATTGTTTGAGTTCAATGTGCTCTAAAAAGCTCTACTTTTAGAGCACATTGAACTCAAACAAAACTTTTTTGGGCGGCTCAGCACAGTTTTTCCGTAGGAAGGAAAGAGTTATGAGACGCCCCTTGCTTAATTTTGATTAGTCTTTAATATTAGTGAAGTATAGTATCTTGGTGGATGGTATTACCATCATCTGATGACACAGTATAACTGTGTTTCCACAAATTAGATAACATAACTCTAATAGTTATGCCACTACAGGCCTTTGTGACGGATTAAGAAATTGCTAAGTACCCAACGTTAACATCTGCAAACTACCGGGTATTAGCATGGACATGTTGACATGTCTAAATGTCCATGAAAAAATTCAAGCTTTTAGTTGCCAGAGGTTTAAAGCCCTATGAATAGTGGAGCTAATAGGAATGGAAAATTTAGACACCAGGACCTTAATACGTCTTTTACCTGAGAGCGTTGGAATTATCCTATTGTTTATATTGTTCATTCATTTAAACCAAAATATAGACCAATGAGTAACAAGAATAGAATCATCGTTGAGAAAGAATTCAGCACACTAATTAAAAATAAGTTAGCTGATGATCGAAAAGCATTACAGTCAGCAAACGAAAAGGATAAAATTGCTCATCGTCTCAATCAATTCATCAAAGAAAATTTAGAATCTTACGATCAGAATCTTCATGCTCGGGCAATAAGACTTTCGGGAGGAGATTATCCCAGTCAAAAGACCATTGAGCGAGCATTTTTTACAGATTATATGGCTTCAATCGACCTTCTTGAGATTTGTGGTTGGTATATATTTGGTGACCAATGGGTCATAGAACGCAAGCAATTTGCCTTTGAGCAGTCAAAGAAGTCTACTAATAGTGAAGGCAATACAATAGATGCCTCTGAATTTGAAGCAGGAAGTGATATAAAAATAGATGTGGATCAAAAGAAAGGTGTTAGCTCCACCAAACTCCATAAATTCAAGTCGGGGGGAAAGATAGATATTAATATCAAACAGGAATAACCTGATCGATGGTAAACCAAATACCCATCATTTCTCAAGCCATAGTAATGGCTTGAGAGACCAACTTAATCAAGCTCTACAAGTCTTTTAAAACGACCTGAGTCAAAATAGCTAAAAATACCTCAATTCTTACTTACTAATAATAAACAGCTGATTAGCGATTTGCCTATCTTTTTGCAACTGCAATAAATAACTTCCGGCACCTAATTTACCTGAAGCAATTCTCAATTGTTGATTAAAACCATCCAAGTCCTGAGCATCAATTCTTTGTATGACTTTCCCCGTCAAATCAATGATTTGCCCCTGCATGGATCCATAACCCAGCGATCCATCTGCACTTTGTAACTGAATAAAATCAGACGATGGGTTTGGTACTATCCTCAATCCAAAATCTTCATAAATGGCTTGTGTAGAAGTCGTTATAGAAACTGTAAAATCAAAGACTGCCTGGCAACCATCCCCTCTATTTACAATTAATTGATAATCACCTGCTGCTAAGTTGGTTTGATCAATTTCAGTGCTGCCATTGCTCCATGAAAATTCCAGTCCACCAAGTAGGTTGTCATCCAAATCGATGGCTCCATCTTGTGCACCACTAGCTGATTCGTTGGTTATGATGGCTTCGAGATCCAACTCATTCAAGCTGCTAATTTCTACATTTACCGTTTGGGTACAGCCCACATTATCTGTAATAGACAGGGTGTAAGTACCTATTCCTACTTGTTTTAAATCAGGAGTTTGATTTTCCGGGCTCCATTCATAACGTACCGGCCCAATGGCATTGATGGCAACTGCAGAAATATCACCCAGGCTTTCATCATCACACAAAAGCAAATCTCCTGAGAAGCGAGCAGTCATATCCGGACATTCATCTTTGTAGAAAAAGCCAAAATCAATCGTCATATTGCCACTTGGATCTTGGTCGAAGGCATTGCCTTGCTGATCGCCATCTAGTAGTGGCTCAGCTCCATCCCCTAAAACAATGTATTTTGAGGCAACCGATCCAAAAGGCAATGGATTGTTGACGTTTCCCGGTTCGCCATTATCATCGATGGGAAAATCATTATTGCTATCTAGTGAACCCGGCGAATTGACCATATTGAAAAGTGGTCCACCCGGATCAAAGTTATCGACCTCCCAAACGAAAATCAGATAGGATCCCGGATCTAGATCTTCATGTCGCCAAAGGCCATTTTCGTCAGTTTCGACAACCCCACCACGCTCAGGATTGCCATCGCGATTGTTATCTTGCCACATGTACACCTTTACTCCAGGAATTCCTGGCTCTCCGGGTTCCTGAATGCCATTGCGGTTGCGATCATGCCATACAAGGTTACCAATTGCATAACGTTCCAGACGCTCTACCTCAAAAGTTTGGTTGGCCGTGCAATTGTCTGAATCAGTAACCGTCACGGTATATTGACCTTCCGATAAATTAGTTCGGATTCGATTAGAAGCATTGTCTGACCATTGATAGGTATAATCGCCATTTCCACCAAAAGCAACTACTTCGATGGATCCATTTTCATCGCCAAATTGAATAATATCTTGTGTGTTGCCGGCTATGAAGAGTTGGCAACTCTCTTCATCCAGTTTTATGCTTTTAGGAGTAGAAAACTCAGAGCGAGCATCCGCACTGTAGGCAGCAACCCGACAAAAATAGGTTTCAGCTTCTATTAAATTACTGATCTCTAACCAATCTAAATTTTCTACTTGTACATTTTCGTAAGCAGCTAATAATTGATTGAAATTCTCATCTTCAGCCACCTGGACAATATACCCACTGGCACTCGGTACACTTTCCCAATTCGCTACAAAACTACTATTGGTCTGGCCGGAAATTGGTTTTAGAATAGGCGGAGAAAGAATGAGTTGCTGACAGCCTTGTGCATCCATTATTACCAAAGAGTAGGTACTTTCCTGCTCCAAAATGCGTTCGGCACCCAGTTCTTTATCATGCCAGCCAATACTGTAGGGTTCCACTCCACCAGCAACTATTGTGGCTATGCTGTTTTCGGTACGATCCAGTTCGGCTGTAATTTTAGAAACAGGAACAAAACCGTAAAGTGTTTTTTTACAACCCGTTTGATCTTCTACAACCACCTCATAATTTCCCGGACCAATGTCAGTTAATGCAGCACTCGTTTCTCCTGTATTCCAATCGTAACGAATAGAGCCAAAACTCTTGCTGAGTTGTACTTCTGCTTTACCCGAATTGGGGGTAAAACAATCGTTGGCTTCTATAATGATTGTACCTTCAATAGCACAAGCTTGTGCGGCTAAAGACAATTCGATCGCCACAGTATCCGTAGAAACGACCCAATCTCCGTCGGTTGCAATGGCAAAATGAAAGAAGTCTTTGATCTGGTCGCCAAAACCCAATACAGACAGACTATCTGCCAGAGCTGACTTACTGATATTAAACTCAGATTGATTATTGACTTCAAATTCTAGAATGGGCGCAATAATCAGTTGTCCCTCGCGCTCGATTTCATTGGCAAGCACCCAAGTGTATGCAATAGGCACATTTTCAGGGTCCTGACTTTCGGTCCAGTCAAATACAATCTGTTCGTTGGGCTGAGTTTGTAAATCAAAGGTTTCATCGATGGGCGTCAACATTGTTATGTCGCTGGGCAATTCATTACAACGTTGAAAATTTTGGCCATCGGTTTCTGGTATTTCATGCAACCAATCCCATACTGCCTGATTAGGTACACAGATTTTGTCTTTGTCAAAAAAGAAGGTTTCCAGCTTTTCAAGTCGGTTGAAATCTTCTGGTAATGGACCACTAATTTGATTTGCAAAAATATCTAAAAACTTGAGTTCCGTCAGCTCGGACCAAGTATCCGGAATACTTCCTGTAAATTGGTTGCCACGGATATCCATCAACCAAAACTTCTTTTTACTTCCAGAAAAAGTGGGCAAGCTTCCACCGATGTTATCAAAATGAGCTCTAAACATGGATAAGTTACGCCAGTTCTCGAAAGCATCAGGTAAGGATTCTCCCTGAAAGTTAGCCCCTCTTAAATCAAATTCCCTGAGGTTTTTCAATTCTGATAGTATGCTTTCATCAATGGGTCCATTAATGTATCTTTCTTCACTGAGTACGAGTTTACTTAAACCTGCTCGATCGCAGTTCAATCCCCGCCAAAAACAGACATCCTCAGTGGCTAACCACCCAATTTTATTGTTCCAGTTGGCTCCGTCGTATTCGTTGTAGAGTCTTTTTAAGGCATTGGCTTCAGCAGGAGAAACCCCATTGACCTGATTGATATTAAAGTTGGGATCCGAATCTAAACCTATGTAAACATGGTGTTTGTATGAATAGCCATTCTTTTCAAATACCACCGGTTTTTGGTCATTTACAAAAATCTGAATTTCATAATCCCCCGGGCAAGCCTCTCCATCGTTGCCATCTATGCTCAATATATAATCTCCAGCTTCCCAATATTCTGAACGGTGCAAGTTATTCTCACCTGAGCGTACATCTTGTCGCATGTAATAATCGCCATTTCTCCTAAGGACACCATCGAATATAGCGATTTGATAATCATCGTATTTTATGATGGTATCTGAATTGAGAGAGGTAAAAACAACGGTGACATAAGATCGCTCCGGAATAGAGATACTAAAGGCATCAACATCATCCAGGCTTGATAGATTTCCCTGGATAAGTGTTGGGAGAGTAAGTGTAGTACCCGAACCAGAGTTGGGAAAATCCCCGGTACTTTCATTGTGCACCAGCTCATCAATTTGTCCATCCTGATTGTTGTCCAGCCCATCGATTAATTCCGGGGCATCGGGGTAGGAATTTCTATCGTTGTCATCAAAATCACCTTGCAAAGGAGAAAAACCATCTCCATCTAGATCCTGGATTTTTGAACTCTTAGGATACTGACTAAGATAAGTCCTTAAGTCGTCGCTAATTGGGTATTTCCAAAAATCGAAGTAATCAGACACATCTAGCTTAAGGCCATCACCAAACATTCTAATGTGTCTTTCGCGTATTTTATTGATGTCAAATTCCTGATCCCAAGTGGGGTCTTCTTTTCGCAGCCTATCGATTTCGGCAAAAATGGACTGCAAGCCACTTTCGCCATGCATGAAATATACAGCCAGTAAGGTAGCTCCCTGAATAGCCAGGCGTTCGTAGGCTTCAGGTTTGGGAGCAAATTCAAAGATCTCTCGAACACTTAATCCTCTTGAAAAGTAGTAATCCCAATTCAACTCAGGATTACTTAGATATCTGCGCCAGAAATATTTGTAACGTCTTTTGATTTCTAAATCACTCGAAAGAGCAGCGTTGGTTTCCTGGAACAAACCAAAGACATTTATGCCGGTCTTAAAATAAAGATAATCTTGCAAACCTACGGTTAAGGGATGGGCAATATCTGGCCCTTGAAAATAATTTTGTCCCCGAAAATCCCAACGGTGTATCCCTTCGTGTACGATGGTACCATTGCGATCATAGGCAGCTGCAAAAGCATCTTTGTCAAAGCCATTTAAATTGATCCCAAAAGACTCCATGCCATAACCCGTACCACCAACTCCGGTCCCGGCCCCTCTGATCGAAGGATTAACTGTTGTTTCTAAAGAAATGGGATGCAAAAATTCCCAGCCAAAGAAATCCTGGGCTACCTCATAGTAGATATCCCCAAAATTGAGGAAATCATTGATGATTTCCATGGAGAAGAGACTATCACATTCTACAGGAATTTTCAGGCTGCGGTATCGGCCTTTGTACTCAACATATTCGTAATTGTCTTTTTCGACGCAATCACAGTCTTGGGCAAATGAAAGGCTGGTAAAGGAAAGGCAGAAAAACAGAATTAGAACAATTGGTTTTTTCATTAATCGCTAGTTATTGGGTGTTTAAATTGAAAACTATTTTATGGTTTCAATTAGCCAAAATAGAGATTAATTTTTACTTCACCCTTCTTTGGTGCAAAGCTGACTTTTACATTACAATTAATTACATGTATTAATTTAGCTCCATCAGCTCTTACTTACTTATACGGGCAACAGGATCTTGGCTCTATAAGAAGTAATCACGATACTGCCATCATTTTAAGGCTAGTTTCAACAAAGACAAGAGCTAGTTCTTCTTTAAATACAACCAGTCAAACTAGAGAACTCGATTAGTTTATACCTAGAATGGTTTAAAAATTGTTTCAGGTTGCTCAGAGGTTAGTCTTCCATAAAACTCAATTGCATAACGATCTGTCATTCCTGCAATAAAATCACAAATCACTCTTTTTTTAGATTTATCACTATGAACCTTATTGTATATTTTTCTTAAATCATCAGGAAGTAGATTAAAGCCATCATTATTTAGAGAATGAAAAATCTTCTTTATAATTTCTTTTCCTCTGTATTCAACAATTTTTAACCTAGGAGAACTAATTTGCAATTCATATGTAAATGTTTTCAGTATTTCCATTTCTCTATAAATTCCATTTTCAATTTTAACCTTTGATAAAGCTGGATATTCTTCATTGTAATGAAATTCTACTCCTTCAATAAATTTACCTACCAAACTTGAAGTCATCGCTGTTCTAAAAAATCCATTATTAGCTAATAACTTTGAAGTTTTATAAGAACTTCTCATAAGTGTAGTAGCTGCAAGGATAAAATTACTGTCATCTATTGAAACATCTTTTAGCCCATCAGGAATTTTAAATATGTTTTCATATATTCTTAAGAGGGTTTCTAGAATTTCGCTTTGGGTAAAATCCTTAGAAATACGACTCTGCAAACTTTTTTCGACTTTTAAAAGAATTTCATCTTTGGGAAAGAGAAGGTCCATTGGGTGAATAAATCCTGCTTTAAATGCATCTTCAAGATCGTAGTTTGAATAGGCAATATCATCAGCAATGTCCATGATTGAGCATTCTATTGTTTTAAATTTACCCTTAAAACTTTTACCTCGTAAAATTTTTGATTTCACTTTTTGTATGATACCAGCTTCTTCTTTATAGTATCCTTTCACTGGCTTATTTGTGGAAAAACCTAATTCTTTTCGCTCACTTTCACCAGTTGGAATTATTCTGTCATATTTTAAAATCGATGCAATTGATCTTGGTGTTAAGTTTAATCCAACTCTAACATCATTTCCATTCTCATCTATTCCATGCTGAAACTCTCTATCAAGAACTTTTTTTTCTAGTTTTGTTAAAATTCTGAGTGTTTGGGCGTTACCTTCGAAGCCTCCATCGTCAATCATTAATTCATCTAAAGCAAGTTCTCCTTGGTGACCAAATGGAGGATGTCCTAAATCGTGTGCCAAAGATGCAAACTCCACAATATCTTCATCAATTTGAAGCTTGTCTCCGTTTGGTAATTTATTTTCATAATTGATTTTTTTCACAATAGACTTAGCTATTTGAGCTACTTCAATAGAATGCGTTAACCTATTTCTAAAGAAATCACTTTCTTCACCTGGAAAAAGTTGAGTTTTTCCCTTTAACCTTCGAAATGCAGGAGAATGAATTAATCTGGCATAATCTCGCCAAAACTCTGAACGCCATTTTGGCTTGTAAGCATTATAATCATTAAACAGTCTTTCAGAATCACTTAAAGAGTATAGCGAATGCTTGTTCATATTATATAAATAAAGGGGATAGTAATTTAGGTAAAACAAACCTAAGTTATTCTAAATTGAAATAATATGTCTTAATTTACTTTATTGAAATCTAGATCTAATTAGCTACAGATTCTTCTTTTTTCTTAGGGCTTTTACTTTTGTTCAAGTCTGTTTTTTCTTTTTTAGAGTCGATTTCTTGTTTAAGTTTAGGAGGGTAGTATAAATCTTTATTAACGATTTCTTTAGCCCAATCGATAATTTGATTAAGTGGAGATGCATTTTTATTGATAGGATCTGTGGAGTTTGTATTTTGAGGCATAAGTAATTGATTTCATAGTTAATATAAGAATTTTCTTTTAAAGTTACAAAGTGATAAAAATATTTCAAAAAATAAAGTTTCATCACATATAAAAAGAATCAAGTTAAATTTTGTTGCATATACTCCATGTACAAAAGACAATTTCGGCTAAAAATTAATCTGCAAATAAAAATTATTTATCTCAAAACAGCTTTTCAAATATTTACAAACTTTGTCACAGTGTTTAGAAGAGGGGTTCCTTCGAGACAAAACAAGGGTAACGAAGATTTAAGAGACAAAAAAGATTTCTTTTGAACCAAAATTACTTTTCTATTGTAGGGCCTGCCCTAGAGTGCTAAAAGCTCTGTTAAACAAGGTTTTCAGCACTCCAGGGCAGACGCCACGAGCACAAGTGATAAGAATCTTTGCTCCATATGAAGTAATCACAATGCCACAATTTCTTTTCTCGCATTTATCACCCTATTTTAGATTGACGAAATAAGTCTCATCTTCTACTTCACAACAAATTTCTTTGTCACTACATCAGTACCAATATGTACTACCCCAAAGTAGATACCTTTGGGAAACATAGGGACAATTTCATATTTTACTTGATCTACTTCTGTTTGTGTTGGTAAGTATCGCCCCATTAGTATCCCTGCTGTGTTATAAATCAATAATGCTTCTTGGGCAGTGCTACGATCCCATTGTAGCGTGAAAGTTATTCGCTCACTAGCAGGATTGGGCACAACAGTCAATTTCGTCTCTTCTTTAGCTTCCTGTCCTTCCACGGAAGAGACTATCTCTGTCTCAACAACAGATAAGTCATATATAGTGGGTATTTTTATACCGATCGGCACTGTCGAGGCCCAATCGGTAAGGGGTAAACCATTTAAACCAACAGGACGGGAGTTAAACACAAGCGAAATGCTGTCAGTTACTAGAGGGTGTCTTGTTTCAATAAGTAATTCAAAAGTAGGATTGATAAAATAAAAAGTGTCAATTTGAATAGGTGTTCCATTTTGGTAAATCGCCATGAAGTCAGTTGCTAAAGAAGTACTGTCCAATGCAGTCGAAAAATATAAGATTAGCCTTGTAGAATCTACTCGATGTTGGCTGATACGAGGCCTTTCTTCATAATATGCCCCATCAGGCGATGGCACAAAACGAAAGGCAGGACCATCTATAGGCTGACTCCCTTCGAAAGCCCCTATATCAGGTGCCTCCCCCACAAAACGTTGTACCCAATCAAACTCTGGTAGGGTCATTATTTTCCCTGCATCGACGGCCGGACTGTAGTCTTGTAAACGAAAGTCACCCTGTAAACCATCTATAAATTGAACATCTGCATTTTCTAAGCCGTTGGTTTCTTGCTGGTTTCTGGTAATAATATCAGGAAATTCCTGATTGATTAAGTCATAATCAAACTCATATCCATCCTGCCAATCATCTACTCTAAAGCGTCGACTGCCTGAAAAAAAATAGTACGCATTATTGAAGTGTTTCAATTGGTGATTGCTTGCTTCGCCTTCCTTCAAAACTCTTGCTTCAGTATAAAAACTATTGTTAAAAGCAAAGCAGGGGTAAGTCAATGGACCGTCCTTGTATTTAAAGATTCCACTCACTTCTTCTCGCGCATAGCTATCTTGACCCTGGGTGTAAGTATTCCCAAAAATATAAATGTTGCCTCCACGAACATCATCAATTGAAAAGGCTTTGTGTACATTACGATGCCAGTTGTGGTGGTAGTGGATGTTCCATGCCCATCTTTCAGGTTCAAAATCATTGTCACGCACATTGTAGAAGCTGTTGTTGTAAATTTCGATGTTTCCGTCTTGCTGGATTTTATTAGGGCGGGTCCGAAATGCATTGAATAAATTGTATCCTACATTGCCTCGCATTACATGACCACCACCACTAGCACGGGGATGCAACAAGCCACCATTATAAAATTCATAGCTTCCATGGTGAATACTCTCCCAACTCCAACCACGCCATACCTCATCAGGATGTCGCACGTAACAATTTTCAACTAAAATATGATGTGCTTCATTGCCATGTGGGTAAACTACCTCTTTGCCCGTAGAAAAATGACAAGAACGCACCATGATATAGGCTGAATCATCTACATTGATAACAGATCGCCAACAGTTGCGAAAAATAATATTCTCAATGACCAGCCAAGAGCAGTTTTTTAGATATAATCCAGGCTGTCTAACATTTTGAGATGGTGAACTACCACCATCAATAACAGCAAAGTCTAACGGATCCGTAGCATAACTTTTCAGTACAATGGGTTGGTCTGGTCTACCATTTTTGTCCTCTAAAACTGTAGTACCATGAAATATTCCCGTATCCAACAACAAGGTATCTCCCGCCAAAGCAACAGAAAAACCCTGACTTATGGTAGCGAAAGGAAAGTCTAGTGATAAACCATCATTCATGTCATCCCCATTCGTAGCAATGAAATAAGTAGTAGAAAAAACTTTTGTACACAGCACCAATAAGACAACTATAGTAGACAGCCTTCTCATTCTGTGGTATTAAATTTTACGAATAGTTAATGGAATGAGGACCCCATCTGTAAAATCTTGTAATAATGAAATTCTTGGCTGGAAATCAGAGATACAGGCGTTATACCTCTGGTTTCCAGCTAATGTGACATGTTTGAACACCAGTAATAAAGTGTCCCCATCAGGGCAATTATCTTTTTTCGGAAAAAAATTTCTATTCCTTTACAATTTTAAAATTCGAGTTGTTGTAAAGCTACCTCCAATATTAAGTTTAGCCAGATACGTACCTTTTGGCAATTTACTGATGTCTAACTCCACTTGATTTTTCCCTTGCTGAAAAGCTTCATTATGATACCACAATTGACGTCCTCTCAGATCGTATATTTCAACAGAACCACTCGTTGCACTTGGCAAATCAAAGGATAGAACAAACTGACCATAGGTCGGGTTTGGAAAGGTCACCAAGTCAAACGTATTCGGTGGTAGATAATCAACCGAAGTTACAATTAGTTGCCAATTCAGATCCCCCAATCGCTGCCCTTCTGTTCCACCCACAGCCAATGGCGAAGAATCCTCGTAGTCAAAATTAAACGGCAACTGTACCTGATCGGGCAGAGAACCTCCATTGCCTAGGTCTAAAGGTTGGGTGTTGCCCGGATCTGTATAAAAACTGGATATGTAATCAATTGGTGTGGCCGGTGCATTTACAAAAGTGACAGGTTCATTGTAGATGGTAGATGCAAATCCACCTGCATCAATAAAACTCTGAGCCGGACCGTTAATAAATTCACGGACAAAAACACTATCTCCCTCCGCAGCCCCATCATTAAGTTGATTGTAAAGCGCTAGCAAAGCTGGATCGTTGTAAAAGTTATTATGTGAGATGGTGATATTTTGAGTTTCCCCATTGAGAGAGTCGATCTGAAAAGCAGTACTTCCTGGCTCATCATCTCCCATAAAGGCTGGATTAATGAATAAATTATTGGTGACTATAGCCTGGCGAGTTTGTCCCATATCGAGGGTTCGGTCACCAGAGTTGACACAAGTCGTTTGGTTCCAACGCAGCCAATTGATCACTCCTCCATCATCACGCAATAGACGGGCTGTAAAATTATAGAATGTACTGTTCTCAACCCATAAAGTATCAATGTCCTGACCTCGATCGTCAAAAGCACGACCATTAGATGGATTCTGCTCATTAATGATGTTGCTCACAATAGTATTGGTCACATAGATGCGATTATTCGCATTGTCGATTCGGAAAGCAGCCTGGGTGGCTTTATCTAAATGGCAATTATCAATAATTACACGAGCTCCATCCTTACTGATGCGAATGATCTGATCGGTGCGACCACCCAATGCATCTTGTGACGTAATATAAAGTCCTCTTAGGGTAATGTTTTCTCGTACCCGAAAAGGTCGGAAGGTTTCACCACCTGTTCCAATCGTAGGCTGAATGACGGGCCTGGTCATTGCACCTTCTTCCGCCTGAATGTTTAAGTCAAAGTCAAAGTCAATAGTCGAAGTAAGAATGTAGATGCCTCCATCTTCTAGTTCGAAGAGCACATTGCCGTCTACACTGCCATTGGCATCAATATAATTTTGAATGCTGTCATTAAGGGTGCCATTACCAGGATCAACGCGCACAATGGTGGGTATAGGTGCTGGACTCATCCAACGGGCATCACCTAAAGGCTGCCCTTCAGTACCTCCTGTAGCTACTGGTGAATCCAAATTATAGCTAAAATCAAAAGGCAATTGTACCTGATCGGGAAGAGCACCTCCATTCCCTAGATCCAAAGGTTGGGTATTTCCCGGATCTGTATAAAAACTAGATATGTAATCAATTGGTGTAGCTGGTGCATTTACAAAAGCAACAGATTCATTGTAGATGGTAGCTGCAAATCCACCTGTATCGATAAAGCTCTGAGCCGGACCATTAATAAATTCACGGGCAAAAACACTATCTCCCTCTTCGGCAGTTTCATTAATTTGATTGTATAGTGTCTGTAAAGCTGGATCGTTGTAAAAATTATTGTGTGAGATGGTTATCTCCTGCGTTTCCTCATCAAGGGAGTCAATCTGAAAAGCAGTACTACCTGGCTCATCATCTCCCATAAAGGCTGGATTAATGAATAAATTATTGGTGACTATGGCCCTGCGGGTTTGTCCCATATCGAGGGTTCGGTCACCAGAGTTGACACAAGTCGTCTGGTTCCAACGCAGCCAATTGATCACTCCTCCATCATCGCGCAACAGACGGGCTGTAAAATTGTAAAACGTACTGTTCTCAACCCATAAAGTATCAATATCCTGGCCTCGATCATCAAAGGCACGACCATTAGATGGATTCTGCTCATTAATAATGTTGCTCACAATGCTATTGGTCACATAGATGCGGTTGTTCGCATTGTCAATCCGAAAAGCAGCCTGGGTAGCTTTATCTAAATGACAATTATCGATAATTACACGAGCCCCATCCTTGCTGATGCGAATGATCTGATCGGTGCGACCACCCAATGCATCTTGTGACGTGATGTAGAGTCCCCTGAGGGTAATGTTTTCCCGTACCCGAAAAGGTCGGAACGTCTCACCACCTGTTCCAATAGTAGGCTGAATGACTGGCCTAGTCATTGCATCTTCTTCCGCTTGAATGTTTAAGTCAAAGTCAAAATCAATACTCGAAGTAAGAATGTAGATGCCTCCATCTTCCAGTTCAAAGATCACATTGCCATCTACACTGCCGTTAGTATCAATGTATCCTTGGATTGCATCATTAAGGGTTCCATTTCCTGGCGCTACGGTAACTACAGTTTGGCCAATAGCTCCTTGCCATAAGAAACAGGCGATAAATAAGGTATAAAGTCTATTCATTATGTAAGTTTTTTTGGTTTAAATCTTCATTCTTTAATGAGTCGATAGCGAATCCCGAAATCAGCTGTCCAACCGAAAAATTCTTCTTCCAAAGGGAATCGAGCTTGATCGCCCAAGGTTACCACTTCGGGGGTATTGGTGAAATTATTTAGGTTGAAGTAGACCCTGATTTTATCATTTATCCGTTGGTTGACAGCCAGATCCCAGCGTGTAAAGGCACTGAAAAAACCATCTAGTTCTTCCCGGCTACCTACAAACTGAAGGGTTCGCCCCTGGCGAATCATGGATAAGCGAGCAGAAAAGCCTTTAATTTCGTAACCAATATTTAGGTTGATGACATGATCGGGCTGGTCAGGGAGGATACCATCCCGAAACGTATTTATAATTTCCGGGATAAAAAAAGGTGGAGGTCCCGGCACCACTTCCAGTAATGGAAACTGAGTCTGAGATTGCATAAAAGATACATTTCCTCCTACCAAAATGCCATTAAAAGGTTTGGGTAAAAAGGACAATTGTGATTGTAGATCAATTTCGATTCCAAGTACTTCAACCCGTGTTTCCAAATTTTCCCGCGTAATTAACTGGTAGCCTCTTGTCGCACTATTGGGGTCACTATCACGGCTAACACGTAGAAAGTCAACATTATCCATATTTTTGACAAAGCCCCCTATGGTTAGTAAACCAAACTTGTTGTAGAAACTAAACTGCAGATCATAATTCTGGGCTACAGTATGTTGAAGTTCTGGATTACCACGTTGCACAATCGCATTGATGTCATCGATTTCCTGCCAGGGTATAAGGTCAAAAAAGTTAGGCCGAGCTAGTGTACGGGTACTGGCCGCTCGAATATCCATCCAATCGGTAAGCTTATATCGTAGCTGTACCATAGGTAAAAACTCGGTATAGACATTATTTCCAGCGGTATCCTGAGCAGAAATAAACACCTGTCCTTCACTTTCAAAGGAACGGCCAAATAATCCACTAAAGTTGGTTTCTGTCTGTTCTACCCTTACGCCAGGGATCAAGGTCAAGCGCTGGTTAAATAGCTCTAACTTTAACATGGCATAAGCAGCTCGTACCTGCTCATCACTTTCATAGTTTTGTAGCTGTAGTCGTTCATCCTCCGAATAGTAGTCAGCACTGTAGGTATCGTTAAAGGCATTCAAAGCGTCCAAATCTAGGGTTGAACCAAAATCGAAAGGAAAGCGATTGTCAAGATATGGATCAGCACTGTGTGAACCAAAAAACTGCGATACAGTAATTCGATCATCTCGATTTAGGGCAAAACGATCAGGGAAATCTGCTGCAATGTTGTTAATGGCACCAAAAGCACTCCATTGACGACTGCTGTTTCGGTCGCGAAACTGATCCCGGATTTTCACCCCCATTTTAACATTTCCTAAAAAGTCTTTTGAGACCCGAAAAGGAATTTTATAATCCAACTGGGCAGTCGCTTTACGAGTATCTACTATAGTTTCATCTATACGAGCCTGTTGAAAAAAGGTCGACTCCAGATCATTTTTTGCACTTGCAACCACACTAACTAGGTCTGATTCATCCACACTTCCCAAAAAGGCACCATCTTCGCGAAAGCGCCACGTTCGTTCATTTGGAGTATTGTTTTCCGTGATGGCATAGGAAGCACGGAAATCCAACTGGCTATTCAAAAAGTCCAGGTTATAGGTAGCTGATAAGGTATTATTCCAGGTTGTTTGATCCCTTTGACGTTGACGCAATTCATACTCTTTGCGCGCACCTTCCGGTCGATATCGGGTCCGGTAACGAAGTTCATCTTGATCCAGCAAACCATAAAAGCTACTTACTTGAATTGACCCTTTGGGCAAGCGGTAGTCAACGCTTAGATTCGCTCCTCCCCTGATACGGATTTCTTGTCGATCAGCCAGATTGAGGTTTTCGGTAGCAATGATGGCGTTTTGATCTTGGTCTTCACCCGTGGTCACGTAACTGGCTGTTAGCAAATCAGAGCTGCGATTGGCACGCTGATAATTTAAGCCTGCTATAACGCCTAATTTATTATTGAAAAAACGATTCGAGACGCTCGCATTGGCTCGCAATTGTCCATAGTCAGCTTCCTGATTGTTGTAGCCCCCCAATACGCGAATTTCGGATCGCAATCCTTCTTCTGCATTTTTAATGACAAAATTCACAGTGCCACCAATGGCATCTCCATCCTGATCGGGAGTAATGGCCTTAAATACTTCGATTCCCTCAAGCGCATCGGTAGAAATCATACTCAGGTCAACAGACCGGTCATTCCCATCAGTAGCAGGGATACGTTCCCCATTGATGGTAATGGAATTATACCTAGGTGATAATCCACGGATACTTACTTTAGTAGCTTCTCCACCTTCACGTTGTAGAGAAACACCAGCAATGCGCCCAACCGATTCTGCTGCATTTTGATCGGGTAGCTCTTGAAGTTTTTCTTTAGATACCACATTTACAATACTATTAGCATTAACTTGCTGATTGATAGCAGCACGTTGGCCGACCGCCTGCGCCGTCACCACTACCGTTTCCAATTTAGTGTTTGCTGGCTTTAGTTGAACATTAAGCTCTTTTTCTTCACCTGGACCCAAATTGACCGTTATTTGTTGATCGCCATAGCCGAGATAACTAAGGATAAGGATATACTCCCCCGGCTCAATATCTCCGATTCTGTAAAATCCATCTAAATCAGAAAATGTGCCCGTACCTGTACCTTCGATACTAATAGTAACATATGAGAGCGGGTTGCCTGTAAGACCATCTTTGACCTGACCTCTCAAAACAGCTGATTGAGCATGAATGAAAAATGGTAGCAACATCCATAAAATGAGTAAGAATAAACGCCAACTTGTTTTTGGAAAAACCATGTGTTCTAAAGATTTTATACATCTTTTTTATCAGTGACGATGCCTAAGGAAGATTACCCTTACAAGGGATCAAAAGGAAAGTGTCATTATTATGGACAAACTTGTCAGGATATTGAAAGCTGGCCCACGTCTAATGAATAAAATAAAAAATAAACCATGTTAAAAAATCGCAGATCTTTTCTGCAACTAAGCTCATTGGGACTAGTTGGCGGGTGGATATACAATAATTTTGTAGTTCCACAAAACACCAATAGTGGTTACAAGATCAAAGACATCAAAACCTATCTTTTTCGCAAAGCCTGCTTCGTACAAGTAGAGACCACAGATGGAATTTCAGGCTGGGGAGAAAGCGATGGAGCTAATAAAAAGCTGACTCCACAATACATCGAATCTGTTCTGAAATCTTACTTCGTAGGCCGCGATCCTTTCGACAGCGAAGGGCTGTGGCATGATGCTTATCTAAAAGGATTGGAAACAGGTGTAGGCGGTCTTCATCCTGGTTCGCTCGCTGGAATTGATAATGCACTATGGGATCTAAAAGGCAAATTGCTTGGTATGCCTGTTCATAAATTAATGGGAGGAAATGGAAAGAAACGCATCCAGGTCTACGCAAGCTATGGTCGAGATAAGGGCAACTACAATTATATGTCACCAGCAGAAATGGCCGAAATTGCGGCTGGCTTTGTCTCTAAAGGCTACAAAGCCATCAAAGCCAGAATGCAAATTAGACAAGAAAATGTAAATCCTTATCCCGATGACATTTACGATTGTGTCCAGGCAATCCGATCAGCCATTGGTAAAAATATTGAACTCTACGTTGACTTTAATAATGGGTATACACCAGCACAAGCATCAACCATGATCCAGAGATTAGTGGAAGACTTTGACGTTGCAGCTATTGAAGAACCCGTGTTTCAGCAAGATTATCAAGGGTTGGCCCAAGTAGTGCGCGATGCCTTAGTTCCAATTATGGCTGGAGAGCATGAATACAGCAAATGGATGTTTAAGGACTTGATTACTCAAGCCGATGTTGACATTTTGAATGCTGATGTTATAAAGTGTGGAGGACTCACCGAGTGTTATAAAGTAGCCGCATTAGCCCATGCTTTTGGTAAGCAAATTATGGTACACAATGCCAAGCCTACTCTTGCTACAGCTGCAAGCCTGCAATTATTAGCTAGTATTCCTAATGGAGCCACTTTCCAAGAATATGCAGGTAAGCGACTCCACCAAAATTACGGACCATTGTACGACCTCTTCGACAATTATTTTACGTTTGAAGCTGGCTTTTTGCACGTACCAGATATCCCAGGCTTAGGTTTGGTCGTGAATGAAGAAGAAATGCGCAAACAAAAAACCAATAAATGATCAAACCAAGTTGCGATGCATTAAAAAGCCACTTTTCCTTTGCACCATCTATAAATATGACATAAAATGAAACATGTCCCATCCTTTTTTTTGCTTTTCCCTTTTTTGTTGTGGAACTGTCAGAATCAGGCCATACAAAACGGAAGCTTTACAAAGCAACAGGCTGAACAGTACGCTCACCAAGCCTGGAAAGAAACAGTAGCAAATATTACTGAGCAAATCGTTGTGCCTGTTTTCCCAGACAAACAATTTTTAATAACACAAGAAAAAAAATTCGATACTGACAATATTCATTCAGCCGTCAATGCAGCTATCAGGCATTGCCATCAAGAGGGTGGTGGAATAGTCGTCATCCCTCCTGGTGAATGGTTTTGTGGTGGCCCTATACGCTTGCTTTCCAATGTGAATTTGCACTTACAAGATGGGGCTTCTCTTACCTTTTCAGACCAAGCACAAGATTATCTACCACTGGTAAAAGTGCGGTGGGAGGGTACAGTCTGTTGGAACTATAGTCCACTCATCTACGCTTACAAAGAAAGCAATATTGCCATCACTGGAGCAGGGACAATTGATGGGAATGGAGCAGCATGGTCAACTACATGGCGAAAACAACAAAAACCCGACCAAAAGCGGTTGCGACAGATGGGTAATGATTCAATCCCCGAAGATCAGCGGGTATTTGGTAATGGGTTCCTCGATCTGGATAAAGATGGTCAGGATGATGGCTTTGGCGACGGACAACTTCATTATTTACGCCCTACAGCCATAGAACTTTATGCATGCCGTAACATTCTGTTGAGTGATTTTACCCTGCGCAATAGCCCTTTTTGGAATATACATCCAGTTTTTTCACAATACATTACCATCCGAGGATTACGCATAGAAGGTGGATACCTGAATGATGATGGGATTGACCCCGATAGCTGTAGTGATGTGTTAATCTCTGATTGCTACATCGCAACAGAAGATGATGCAATTGCGATCAAAGCCGGTCGTGATCAGGATGCCTGGAATCGACAAGGCAGTTCACGTATTGTGGTGCAAAATTGCCATTTGAATTCAGGTGTAAATGCCTTTACCATTGGCTCAGAAATGAGTGGAGGTGTACGGGAAGTCTTTGTCCACAATTGTAAAATTGAACGTGGCAAACACGCCCTAACCTTTAAAACCAATCTAGATCGTGGAGGTGAAGTGCGTGATATTTTTTTTAAAAACTTAGTCATAGACAGCATACAAAACGCCATGTTTATTTTCCGTATGGATTATCATGGATACCGAGGCAATCATTTTCCTACTTCATTTTCAGGATTTTATGCGGAACAGATCTCCTGTCAATATGTGAATGGCCCAGCAATAAAAATAGTCGGAGTAGAAGCAGCACCTATCCGCAAAGTTTGGTTGAAGGATATTAATGTGAATCATGCTACCAAGCCAAATGAATTTCTTTTTACAGAGGAGATCCTAGAGGATGAGGTATTCATCGGTAGATAACTTAATGTTATATTATTCAGGTGAAGAAGGAGGTGCATCCCTCAACCAAGTCTAGAAAATGGATCGTTAAGTCAATTTATTAAATTCGACTTCATAGACCTACTCTTGTCCTATTATACGAGTAAAACGTTTACTGACCGTTTTCTTGTAGATTAATTGTCGATCATCACGTTCCATCACCTCAGCATTCTCGTATTGAAGTTGTATTTTTTCCAATTGCAGCCCTTCGATAAATCCAAATACGAAATGAGCATTTATGTTGGATAAATCAGCAGCCTTGGGATTGTGTTTATATTTTTTGTTGCCCCGAGGTTTTTTACGCGCTTTTTTTGGTATAGGGTAAATCTCCGACAGATTCCAAACGATATTCTCCAAACTCACATTACGTAATAAAGCATCTGATTGTCCACAAATTAGAATATTCCCTGAACTCTCAATACGAAGATCAGAAAAATGGATATTTTCGATTTGCCCATTGGAATAGTTTTGATCACGAGCTTCATTGTCTATGAAAATGGGAAAAGTATAGGCATGTCGCCCTCCTGTTCGAATGAAAATATTATCAAAAGTAGCTGAGCGAAATATTCCCCCCTGTGTCATAAAAAATGCGATCCCATAACGCGTATCATAGATATTGATATCCCTAAAGTGGCAATCTTCAATTAAGTGGCGTGATCCTGTACCGAACTTTAAAGCTGCATCATCACTTTTTAGAATGCAGTCGTGTACAACCAATTGACTTATGGTGTCTTGAGAGGCCTTCAGGCAAATGGCGTCATCACCTGTGTCAATGTAACAATCTGAAATTCGGATTCTGGAACCACCTTTAATGTCAATGCCATCAGTATTGGGACTTCGGGGATCATTGATAATGGTAATCCCGGAAATAGTCACATCATCGGTACGTTGGGTGACTAAAACATGGGCCGGACTATTGATCAAGCGAATGTCTGAAACCTTCACTTGCTCACAGTTGTGAAAAAAGATCCACGGTTCGGGGCGCCATTCCAGGGGGCGCCAACTCTTGCCAGATTGATCAAAAAAAGCCAGTCCCTGCCCATCTATGGTTCCCTGACCAATGATTCCGGTCCTAGTGGCGTCTTCCGCAAAAATCAAATGCGGATAATCAGCATTGGGGTAATCCGCTTTTGAGCTACTGCCAACTAAGCGAGTTGCAGGGGAGAGATTCAGGTAAACATGTGAACGCAATTGCAAGGTCCCAGTATAGTAGGTACCACCAGGTAGTCTTACCTCCCCTCCTCCACTTTGGTAACAGCTATCAATTGCCTGCTGGATGGCATCAGTATCCATATGTTTATCGCTAGCTATCGCCCCAAAGTCAAGAATGTTAAAGCCCTGGGTAAAACAGTTGGTCTGGCTACAGCATAAAAGGAGAATAAAAAAGTACCAATTTTTCATCTTGTTTGTAGGTATTTAGACAGAAATCGCAAGCCAAAACTGGTAGCAATATCGCGTACAAAGATTCTTGCTTCTCCCTCATGGGTTTTGCTCCAGGTCTCTAAAAATGCTCCCCGTAAATTGGGATCAGGATGATCGGCTGGAAATTGATTATTCAACACAAAAGCCAAACTACGCTCAATGCTTTTATCAAATTCATCATATCCAAGCTGTTGAAATTCCAGCCATAATATTCCAGCAAAAGCCACTGCTGAACCACAAATTGAATTGCTATCATAGGTTCCGTCGGGACGATTGCGGTAATAGATGCGACCATCGCGTCGCTGCCATTTTTGCACAGCCCGCGCTGTTTTAAGTGCTGAATCAAGGTAGCGTTGATCTTTAGTGATTTGATACCCCACTAGCAGGCTTTCTGCATTCCATAAGTTGAAACGAGGATGAATTTTTTCCTTCTCCAAGTTATTGGGATGATAGTCCATCCAAAAACCATTCTCACTCTGCTTTTCGACTAGGCTGTTGCATAGGGAGATAAAAAAATCGAGGTATTTTTTGTCTTCACTGAATCGGTACATATCTCCAAAAAGGAAACCTTCATTGTTAGGTCGAGCCACATCATGTATGCTCAGTTTTTTTTCTGGTGCAAAATGAGGTGATTTATCTACCCAAATTTCCCCTGTTTGAATGTCTACCAAATCATACAGTAACCCATACTCTGGAAGATATAGATTAATCATTGCCCAATCTCCGGCTTTGCTAGCTACCTCTGCATATATTGGATTTTGGGTAACCCGACTCAATTCAAACAGGCCGGGTGTACCATCAGCAATGGTTGTGAAGTTAATTAATGGATCTTTTACACTTCCTCCATGTAAGGCGCCAAGATACCCTTCTAATTTGGGATGATCGCTTATTGACAAACCTATCCACCAATTTCCTGCTTGTACTGCAGAATGTAAAAAAGTAGTATCGCCTGTTATTTTGTAGGCTTCCAAAAGTCCCCAAATCAATTGTCCAGTATGCCAGGCAGGTTCGTATTCGAACCATTGCCCACTAAGCATTTCATAATCACAGTGACTTTTCCCCTCATCATCCATTATGATATCACGTGCGTACTGACCAGCTAGTTTTATAGCCTCCAGTATTTGGTTTCGATGAACATCCTGCTTAGATAATGATTGTGTATAAATGGGTATTATTGCCAAAACCCAACAAAAGATTACCGATAAGATACGTGTCATTTGCCTCATTTTTGAGATAAAAAAGTAACCAATTGAATCATTTCACACTGACAATTCTGCTCTAATTTTGGCTAAAGATCGCCGCAGGTGCGTTTCTACAGTGCGCGGAGAAATGTCGAGAGCTTGCGCAATTTGACCATAGGTCATACCTTCATCACGTGACATACGGAAAATCTTCTGCCCTTTTGGAGGGAGAGAATCAATCACCCGATTAATAACTACTGCAAGTTCTTTAGCATACAGTTCATCAAGTACGGGTTCTTCAAGAACATCAATACCATCAGATAGAGGATTACTAAATCGTCGATGGCGAAAACCTTCACGTAAATAATCAATCGTTTGATTGATTACTGCTCTACGTAAATAACTAATCAACTTACCATTGATCTGTAGCTTTTTACGTTTTTGCCAAAGCTTTATAAACACATCGGATACTACTTCTTTTGCTTTGTGCTCACATCGTATTTTGCTGTAAGACAACTGACAAAGCTGAGGATAGTATTTTTCAAACAACAATTCAAAATGTTGTTCACTATCTTCATAAACCATTCGGTTATAGCACCAAAGATCAGTAGTCTTACGTACATCCTTGGCCATTAGGTTTGTGGTTGGGCTCATATTTTAATAATTTCATACAACCGGTTGCACAAAATAATACTACATATTACTATTAAAGCAACAAAATAAATTATTTGTACAACCGGTTGCACAAAATAATAATAAAACTAGAACTTACGCAAAGTTCAATGACTATTTTTTTGGGAGCTATCCCTTATAATTAACTCAGGCTTGAGTACGATATGCCTTGGTTTTATCTTGGATATTCCTACCTCTAAAACTTCAAGGATTAGATTAGCTGCTTGTTCACCTATCTTAGTGCTTCGTTGTTCTACTGATGATAGTTGTGGTTGTGTGAATTCGGCAAAAGATTCATTCGCAAAACCAACAATCCCTAACTGGTCTGGTACGACAATACCCCGTTGCTTACAAACTTGCATGGCACCCATAGCTGCGTAGTCACTGCTGCTGAAAACTGCATCGAATTCGACTCCCTCATCTAGCAAGGCATGCATTTGATGGAACCCATCTTCAAGCAAGACCTGACTTTCTAATATAAGGTCAGGAATTATGGGAATACCCCAATCTTTTAAAGCTTGCTGGTAGCCCCGTTTCCGCTCCGCATAGATGCGCAAGTTTGTACTACCCGCAAAATGGACAATCCTTCGATATCCTTGTTCCAAAAGATGAGTAGTAGCCAGGTAACCTCCAATAAAGTCGTCGATTTCTACAGTACTTGCACTAGCTACATCGGTCACTCGATCACAAAGAACCAGAGGCATACCCTGAGCTGAAAGATC
>JBCBCD010000003.1:0-24030 GCA_038530915.1 Bacteroidota bacterium | reverse complement strand
AGCAGCTCAAAAAGATGACATCATAAAGTGATAATTATTTTTGTCCAACCACTTAAAGGATCAGTTTAAGCATCTTATTATGAAACAAATTTACAAATCCAGCCTTTTCCTATTGGCGATACTTTTTTCTTCAATAACTTTATGTATAGCGCAGGATAGCATCTCAAGCACTCCAAATTTTTTATTTCTAATTTGTGAAGATATCAGTCCCTATTTGAGTTTTTACGGAGACAGAACTGCAAAAACTCCCAATCTGGATAAACTTGCGAAAGAAAGTTTAATCTATGATAATGCATTTACCACTGTTGGCGTTTGCGCCCCTAGTCGCTCAACAATGATTACAGGAATGTACCCTGTTAGTATTGGTACCCATAATATGCGCACCGGAAAATCATACTCCGGTTGGGGATTTAGAGCGTATACCAAGCTGAAAAAAACACAACGAGACCAGAAGAACATACCCTTTTCAATGTATTCGGCAGTTGTGCCTCCGGAAGTGAAATGCTTTACCAAGTTTATGCGCGAGGCAGGTTACTATTGTACCAATCAGGGAAAAAGTGATTTTCAGTTCGACTCGCCTCTTTCTGCTTGGGATGAAAACGGAAAAGGTCATTATAAAAATCGCGAAGACGGACAACCTTTTTTGTCGATGCTCAACTTTGGTGTCACGCATGAATCCCGTATATGGATAAAAAGTGAGGATAGCCTTCGTATAGATCCAGATAAGGTAAATCTTCCTTCATACATCCCGGATTTTGAACAATCACGAATAGATTATGCGCGTAATTATTCAAATATTGAAGAGTTAGATGCCCAAATGGGAAGGGCAATAAAAGAGCTAAAAGCATCAGGGGAATATGAAAACACCTACATCATTTTTATGAGCGACCATGGAGGTCCCCTTCCACGTGGGAAAAGGCTAATTTATGATAGTGGGCTAAAGGTTCCTTTTATGGTGCGTTTCCCAAATCAACAAAAGGTAGGAAGAACAGATCAACTAATTTCATTCGTAGATATCGCTCCAACCATCCTATCACTTGCAGGTGTTGATGTGCCTGACTATTTACAGGGAAAAGCATTTTTGGGTAAACAGGAAGGTGCTGATAATGAGTATGTTTTTGGATCACGAGATCGTTTTGATGAATTTTATGATCGATCACGAAGCATACGAAATAAAAACTTCTTGCTGGTAAAAAATTACTACTTGGATCAGCCTCTCTATCTCGATCTTAAATACAGAAAACAAATCCCATTTATGAACGAGTTTTTACGCATGCGCGATAATGGAGAATTGAATGAAACACAAATGCTTTGGTTTAATCCGTCTAAACCTAAGATAGAATTTTATGATGTGGTTGTTGATCCTGAGCAAATAAATAACCTTGCCCACTTACCTCAATATCAGGATGAGATTAAAACCATGCTTGCTGAATTGGAGAGCTGGCAAAAAAGGGTTGACGATAAAGGAGCGATTCCTGAAGCTGACTTACTTTTAGGCATGTGGCCCGATATGATACAGCCACGTACAGCAGAACCTAAAGTTGAACTTGTTGACAAGGCCTATGAAGCGATTTGTGAAACAGATGGGGCCGATATTGTTTATCAGTATAGCGAATCTGTCGATACCATCACAACACTAGATCACTGGAAAACCTACACCAAACCACTGGAAAAACGAAATGGAACGTACTTGCATGTTCGCGCAACCCGAATAGGTTATGCTGATAGTAGATCAATCATTATAAAAATGTAAGAACACATTTTTAAGTGCAGAAAAAAATTCCGTCATGAATCAATCGAATATAATCTTTCTTCTCCTTTCAATTATTCTTTTTTACGGTTGTACTCCTAAAAAAGAAAAGCAAGAGCATCCTAACATTATCCTTGTACTGGCCGATGATTTAGGCTATGGAGACCTTGGAGCATATACTGAAAAATGTAAAATACAAACCCCTCATTTAGATCAAATTGCATCTGAAGGCATCCTGTTTACCGATGCCCATACCACATCTGCGGTATGCACTCCAACACGATACAGCATACTTACCGGCAGGTACAATTGGAGGAGTAGACTTAAAAACCATGTGCTAACGGGTAAATCGAAAGCACTAATATCAGCAGAAAGAACCACCTTGGCTTCCTTGCTGAAAAAAGCCGGATACCATACAGCATTTATCGGGAAATGGCATTTAGGTTGGGATTGGGGTTTAAAAGATAGCACTGACTTTGGTGGTGATGGCTGGGGATACAAGGATTTCGAAGGTATCGATTTTTCCAAACCCATCACAAATAACCCAAACGATTTAGGCTTCGATTATGCTTATGGGCATAGCGGCTCACTGGATATGCCGCCCTATGTTTATGTTGAAAACGGAAAAGTCACTAAGATTCCAGATACTACTATATCAGCAAATACTAGTTATGCCTTCTGGAGGAAAGGCCCAATTTCCGAAGATTTTATTCATGAGGATGTTACACCAAATTTCTTCAGAAGATCATTCGATTACATTAAAAAGCAGGCAAAAACCGATGAACCTTTCTTTTTGTATTTGCCATTGCCGTCTCCTCATACACCTATTCTACCGACGGAAGTCTGGCAAGGTAAGAGCGGTTTGAACCCATATGGAGATTTTGTAATGATGATTGATGATTATATGGGGCAACTTGCAGCTACCATTAAAGCAGCGGGTATCGAAGAAAATACCATTGTTATTTTTACTAGTGATAATGGCTGTTCTCCTACAGCCAATTTTGATGTGTTGGAACAAAAAGGGCATGCCCCAAACCACATATTTAGAGGACATAAAGCCGATATTTATGAAGGTGGGCACAGGGTTCCATTTATTGTAAAATGGCCTGACCTAATTGCAAAGGGGACTTCATCCGACCAAACCATTTGTACTGCAGACTTCCTAGCCACTTTTGCGGATATTGTTGGTGTGCCATTGCAGGATACCGAAGGAGAAGACAGTTACAGTTTGCTGCCCATATTTGAACAAGAAAAGCTTGAAACACCCATCAGGGAAGCTACTGTTCATCATTCTATTAACGGCAGTTTTGCGATAAGAAAAGGAGATTGGAAATTGATTATGTGTCCGGGCTCAGGTGGATGGAGTTTTCCACGTCCGAACAATAAAGCAGCAATTGATTCTTTACCTCCGCTTCAACTTTATAACCTGAAAAGCGATCCAAGCGAATCCAAAAATCTACAAGCAGAAAACCAAGAAAAGGTCGTGGAATTAAAAGCCTTATTAAGCAAGTATATTGTTGAAGGCCGCAGCACACCTGGTGCACCACAAGAAAACGATCCAATAAACAGAAAGTGGACACAAGTTTCTTTTATAAATGAGTAGAGATACTGAGAAGCTATTTGAATTTAACAGTATGGTTTTGTGATGGCTCCTGACTATTCAGCCGGACATGTTTGTTTTGAGCCACTTTTACCCGCTTGGATAGACGGGCATCGATAACAAATTCCAAAGGAACATTACATGAACTTATGAATTTTAATGTATTATGAAAAACAGGAAAATACAACTTATTACATTCGCTCTTATTTTATCTTTTGTATCAGGATATTCTCAAGGAGAATCAGGAGGTTTAAAAGAAATTAAGATTTTGCAGAACTATTTGAATTTACCCGTTCAAAATTCTGCTCCAATACAATTTGTATCAATAAAAACTAAAAAGGATACGATAAGTGAATTTAATATTCGATTGGCGAAAGACAGCATCGATTTTTGGACCTTTATTAAGGTTGATAAATGGAAAGGAAAAAAAATCACCATTAAAACTCAGAATACTGCGGAGTATGCATTGAGTAAAATTTACGATAGTGAGAATTTTGCAGGATCAGAAACTGTTTATACCGAGAAATTGCGTCCTAAAGCACACTTTACATCTAAGGTTGGTTGGATAAACGACCCTAATGGCTTGGTTTATCACAACGGTGAATACCATTTGTTTTACCAGCACAATCCGTATGGTTGGAATCATGGAAATATGCACTGGGGACATGCAGTATCTGAAGACTTAATACACTGGGAGCAATTAGATATCGCAATTGCTCCACATAAATATAGAGATTGGGCATTTTCAGGTTCGGCGGTTATTGATAAGAATAACACCGCAAAGTTTGGTAAAGATGCCTTGATTGCGGTATATACAAGTACGGGCCGGGGCGAATGTTTGGCTTATAGCCTTGATAACGGCAGAACACTGAAAGATTATGAAGGCAATCCTGTATTAAAAAATGAGGGAAGGGACCCTAAGGTGTTTTGGTATGCCCCTGATCAAAAATGGGTTATGGTTGTGTTTAATAACGGGTTTCAAAAAGCCGAAAACGGACAAAGCTTTAGAAACAGGGTATTTCATATTCATACTTCCAATAACCTTATTGACTGGGAATACCAATCTGAGGTACCTTATTTCTGGGAATGCCCTGAACTATTTGAGCTCCCCATTGAAGGGGCCGATAAGAGTAAATGGATTATGTATGGTGCCAATGGACAATACATTATTGGAGATTTTGACGGGAAAAAATTTACACCGGAAACTTCAAAAAATGTTTTTGTGGATGGACCGCATTATGCCTCGCAAACCTTCAATAACACTCCCGATGGAAAAAGAATAATGATAGCATGGGCAGCAGCTCCCATTGTCGGAATGCCATTTAATAACGCAATGACATTTCCGGTTGATTTAAAATTGGTACAACAACCAAATGGCCTGCGCATGACAGCAACCCCAATAACTGCAATAAATAATTTGCACGATAAATTGCATCGTTGGCAGGACCTTAGTATTACACGTAAAGAGAAATTTGACACAGAGTTAGCATATGATGCCATGCATATAATTGCCGAATTCGAAGGCTCTGACGATTTAGAATTTGGTATTGAAGTAAATGGTTATAAGATAAATTACGACAATAAGAATTATACACTAGATGATATGCACCTAATGCCTATAAACGGCAAAGTTAGAATTGAAATAATTGTAGATTTAACAACGATTGAAATTTTCGGAAATAACGGTCTGTCATACTGCATGCGTCCTCATGTTTCGGATAAAAGAGAACTTAAGATTTATTCTAGTTCACCCGCTTGGATAAAAAATACACATTCTTACCTGAAGAATTTAGAAGTCTATTCGCTAAAATCAATCTGGGAAAATAGTAAGTAAAAAAACATAAAGGGGAAATTTGTAATAAAAACAAAGATTGCTCTCCCTTTTTATTTCAACACTTATGCATTATGGAAAATTACAGACAATATATACTAATCACTAGTTTTTTAATTGTCTTTGTATTATTTACCTGCACCAATAAAAAAAACGTCGACTCCTGGCTTATTGATTCCCAGGAAGATTGGCTGGCTTTTATTGAAAAGCAGTCCGATCTGGAAATAACAAATGGTAAAGTAGTTCCTAGCTCTAAAAAAGCCTCCTTTACCAGCACAATGAAACAGTTTACGGACAAACGAAGCATAAAGTCCATCACATTCTTTCAGTCTCCGGAATGGCAAAATTGGAATGAGGTAAAACCAATTGGCCCAACAAATTTAGGAGATGCTCCAGTTTTTCTTTCTTTAGGGCCAAAAAATTATTGGATTTTCGGGAGATACACGGGCGGACAAAAAAAGAAAGAATACAATGCAAAACCAGCCGAACTCGAAGGAATTGATGTCCCATTATTAACTACTCCCTTTCCTAATCAGTTTGATGCCCCCGGTGGACTAAAACCTCAGCTTGGCGGATACCATGCATGGCAAAGTTGTGATATGGTAAACTGGGTACATCATGGTCCGGTTACCGAAAAATTTTCTTGTTGGGTGACCACCGCCGAGCATATTGATGGAAAAACCTACATTTACTATGACTACCCAAACGATCAGGATCCGCATGTGTATGTAGATGAAGATTTAACAGACGGCTTGCCCGGTAAAAATATGGGTATGGCCTTCAAAGATCCCTCACACGGATCGGACTGTGCATTTTTTAGGGACTCCGATGGTAGCTTTCACGTAATTTATGAAGACTGGTCACCCATTAATGCTGCTAAACACGCCTGGGATTCACCACTGGCAGGTCATGCCGTTAGTCCGGATGGACTTGGGAGTTTCGAAATAAAAGCACCTGCAATTGACCACAGAACAACTCCAACAGGTAATATTAAGACCTACAAACACCCATACTGGGCGAAACATCCTGACTGGGACACAAATATTGGCGAATACGAAGAGCATCTACCCATACAAGATGCTTATGGCGACTGGTGTATGATAAAAGTGGGCGGGCAGTACTACTTATTTGGTGATTACGACCATGCCGAACATTCTTTCGGTGCAGGTCATCCAAAAGCGGAAGCACAGGCCAATATGAGCATTGCTCGTTTTACATCTAACAGTTTAAATGAAGAATTTGAACTTGTTGGCGATTATGGTAAAACAGGTCATCCCGATCCGGATATAGGATTTGCTGAGGGACAGTTTTATCTTATTACACAATCTGATAAAGATTTTGTAAGCCCTGGCCCCTGGGTGGAAACGGTTATAATCCGTGCCGGTGTTGATAGCGACGGCGATAGTAAAATTGACAAATGGACCGATTGGCAGGAAGTTAGCGAGCAGTATATGCATACGGAAGGTTATGCTAAGATTGTGGAAACTATCCCGGCCCAAATGGAGTTGTCCGGGCTTCCAGAAGGGTACGGCTTTCAATTTGAATTTAAAATAAAAGATGCAACTGCTAATGAATCAAAACCAATACTTGACAAAGTTGAGCTTTTATTCACAAAGTAAGTACTTAAGTTACAGTGTACTGAAGCTATTAATGAAAAATGAAATATCATTATCCAATGATCAAAAATAGGTGCCTGACAGCAAAAATTACCACACTTGTTCTAGTAATACTGTCAATTTCAGCATGTAGCACTGAAGAAAAATCTAAACCTAATATCGTAATTGTGTTATGCGATGATTTGGGGTATGGCGATGTACAAAGTCTGAATCCTGAAAGGGGAAAAATAGCTACACCTTCCATAGATAAATTTGCTACGCAAGGAATGGTTTTTACCGATGCACATTCAGGATCTTCCGTTTGTACACCAACCCGATATGGGTTACTAACCGGTCGTTACAGTTGGCGGTCACGCCTGCAGGCGTATGTTGTCCATGGTTTTGATGATTGTTTAATTGCTCCGGATCGTCCTACGATTGCAAGTTTCTTAAAAGAACAAGGATACTTGACCACTATAATTGGTAAATGGCACCTGGATTACAATTACATGGACTCAAGCGGAACAATACTTGAAAAACCAAAAGATCGAAGCATATTGGCTCCGGTCGGAAGTACCATTCCCGATGGCCCGCTAACACATGGTTTCGATTCGTATCATGGGTTTCATCATTCAAAACACATGGCCGCTGTTATTGACAATAACAAAGTGGTTGAGTATGATGATGTAGTTAACATGTTGCCTCGTATCACAAACAAATCGGTTGAATACATTAATGACCGTGCTTCCGATAATTCTGGTCAGCCCTTCTTCATGTACATTGCCTTAAATTCCCCACATACACCGCACGTCCCTGCACCGGAATGGCAAGGGAAGAGCGGTATGAGTACTTATGCTGATTTTGTGATGCAAACCGATGCGACATTAGGAGCTATTGTTGATGCCCTGGATAGGAATGGATTTAAAGATAATACGCTTGTGATCTTTAGTAGTGACAATGGTTGCTCAGGACCTGCTTCAAGAGAACATCAATTACAAAAAGAATTTGGGCATTACTCCAGTGCTTATATGAGAGGGTCAAAAGCCGATATCTGGGACGGAGGACATAGAGTTCCTTTTATTGTACGATGGCCAGGAAATGTGGAGGCAGGTTCTCAGAATGATGAATTAATTTGTTTAACTGATATTTTTCATACTTGCGCTGATATTTTAGATAAACCGGTACCGGAAACTTCTTGTGAAGACAGCTATAGTTTTCTGGATGCATTTTATGGAGACGCTTTGGTTTCTGATCGCAAAGGGATAATCCATCATTCCATAAGTGGACATTTTGGATACCGTATGGGTAAATGGAAATTGTGTCTGGCTAAAGGTTCAGGAGGCTGGACTGCCCCAAAAGAAAAAGATGTTGAAGAAGGAACATCCTTTGCACAACTTTATAATTTGGAAGAAGATCCAGGTGAAACAACAAACCTGTATGAAACACATCCTGAAATTGTAGAAAAACTATTGAAGCAACTTGAAAAGGAAGTTATGAGTGGCCGAAGTACACCAGGACCTGAATCACCAAATGATTTAAACAAGGATAAAATCAGACTATGGAAAAGTGGTCAAAACTGATAATAATCCTGTCACAAAAAATACTCCACACTTAAGCGCCAAAAAGCTACTGCAATGATGCAAGCAGGTGATATTGGCCATATTTCTGGTGGTATATACGCAGAGATGATTTTGGATTTGTAATGCAATAAAATATACAATGAAACAATTTTTTTTGATCTCAATGTTATTGATAATTAGGATTTTAGGTTTCTCCCAAAATCCTTTCATCACGCATATGTATACAGCTGATCCTTCGGCAAGGGTATTTAACGACACGCTTTATGTATATCCGTCCCATGATGAAGACAATGCCAATTGGTTTAATATGAAAGATTGGCACGTATTCTCAACTACCGATATGAAGAACTGGACCGACCACGGTATCGCTTTTTCACTGGATGATATAAGTTGGGCCGATACCATGGCCTGGGCTCCCGATTGTATAGCACGAAATGGGAAATACTATTTCTATTATCCTGTGGAACAAAGCAAAATTGGAGTTGCCGTTAGTGATACGCCCTATGGTTATTTTCAAGATCCTTTGGATTCCGCTCTAATTCACATAAACTCTAATGGAGTAGTCTGTAATCGGGATTTCATTGATCCCGGCGTTTTTATAGACGACAATGGACAAGCCTACCTTTATATGGGGCAGCTAGTTGTTAACGCGATCAAACTGAATGAAGACATGATTTCTTACGACGGCAAAGTACATCTCCTTGAAGGTACACCCGACTTTTTTGAAGCCATCTGGATGCATAAGCATAAGGGAACCTATTATCTTTCCTATGTCGGGAAAAGTGGTGAAATTAAATATTCCACAAGCAACAATCCACTTGGTCCATTTGAATACCAAGGTATTATTCTCGAAAGAATGAATAGTGGAACAAACCATCACTCCATTGTTGAATACAAAGGGCAATGGTATATGTTCTATCACAATTCTGATTTATATTTTAAGAATCATCCTGAGGTTGAAGAAAAGTTTGGTTGGGGGCATGAAGG
Source organism: Bacteroidota bacterium (assembly GCA_038530915.1). Taxonomy (GTDB): domain Bacteria; phylum Bacteroidota; class Bacteroidia; order Chitinophagales; family Saprospiraceae; genus JANQPA01. The sequence continues at coordinate 14,687 of JBCBCD010000003.1, read as the reverse complement.
ATCAGTTCACCCTTTTCGCAGATCCATTTGCGTTGATAAGCTACATTACAATGAAGATGGAACAATTAGGAAAGTAATACCAACGAAATAGAAAAAATACGAGTCTACAAAAAACACAATCTTCCTGCAAATGGCCTGCACATAAAAAAGAGCTGAAACGATGGTCACTGGTCACTTGAAAAAAAAAGTAACCATCGTTTCTGCTCTTTAAATGTAATTATCATCACTTCCTATCAACCGCTAATAACCAGGATTCTGTGTCATTAACGGATTGGTGTTGACTTCTAGCTGTGGAATTGGAAACAATTTGTGAGTTTCAGGATCGAAGAAGTTCTGAATCCCCGCGCCTGTATTCCACCGATTTTTTTTGCTTAAGGTTTCTACTGTGAGCTGTTCATACCTAATCAGGTCGTGCCAGCGAGAACCATCTTCTGCGCATAGTTCCCATTTTCTTTCTTGTAAAACAGCATCAATGAATTCAGCTGGAGATAAACCATCTAAGTTAGCACTAGGGTCACCCTCAAACGCTCTGCTTCGTACCTGATTGATAGCATCATACGAATCGGCAGTTGGTCCTCCATTAGCTTGTGCCGTTGCCTCTGCATACATCAGCAGTACGTCTGCATAGCGAAGGAGCGGATAATCGTATGGAGAGTCATAAGCTACAAAAGTACCATCACGAGCCCATTTTATCATTGGTACATTATTGTTAAGTTGAAAACCATTGGTCCAAAAAACGGTATCGTTGGCAGGGGTTAAACGGAAATTACCAACGGTCGTTTCATAGCGGGTATCACCGGCCTGAAAAGACTCATGAAAGTCTCGCTCCAATACAATGGCTGCTTCAGAAGCAAAACCGCCCGGCAAGTAAGCTGGCCCCCAATTACCTGTTTGCGAACCTAATGCACCCGTCTCTCCCGGGGCTTCGCTATATCGTACACTGAAAATAATCTCCTCATTGATTTCAGCCCCCCCCCTAGTTGCAAATACTTCATCGAAAACGGATAACAAACTATGCTCCCCGGAATTAATGATTCGTTCACAATACTCAACAGAGGAAGCCCATTTCGATTCATCTTTTAGTGGATAAGTAGCCCAAGTGTTATACACCCTTGCTAATAAGGCCCAGGCTGCCGTTTTAGATGCTCTCCCGTAAGAAGAGGTAGGAATTTCACTTGGTAGCGGCAAGTTTTCCTCGGCAAATAGCAAATCTTCTTCTATCTGATTATAGATATCAATAACAGGATTCCTTGCAATGGACACTACATCATCCGCAGTTAAGCTTGCGGTCTCAGTAGTTTTTAAGGGTACAGGTCCATAATAACGAACCAAATTGAAGTAGTATAAAGCACGTAAAAATCGGGACTGTGCCTCCAGTTGATTGAGTTTTTCCGCATCTTCTGGATTGCTATTCCTAAAAATCTGAATCCGATTAATCATGGTATTGGCAAGGTTAATACCGACATAATGCACACGATACACCTCACTAGGAATAATATCATTTGGCCCGTAGTTAAAGTAATTTAAAGTATGCTGTACGTTTGTGCTATTTGGACCTCTTGCCTGCCCAACGTCCGTACCTATTGTGCCCATCACTACCAATGCTCTATGGTAATTTCCCCATCGCAAACGACCATCAACGAATGGTTTACCAAGCACATCATAAACCCCGTTTACGCCAAGCTCAATATTTTCTACTGAGTTATAAATGGTTTCAGGAGAGAGTAAAGAAGGAGGGTTCTCCTCAAGTAAACTTTCACAACTGAAAGCAAGCATACATATGCCAATCAATAATAATGTTCGTATTTTCATTTTTTTTTATTTAAAATTTAAGATTAAAACCTAGCGTATAAATACGAGGAAGCGGATAAGCGCCCCAATCCACTCCGGGGGCTACCGGATTTCGTCCAACACTGGCCTCAGGATTATATCCCTTGTAATTGGTCCAGGTAAAGAGGTTTTGTGCAGAAAAATAAATGTTTTGCACGATAGAATTTTGAAAATTATAAGCCAGTTTAACGGATCGTAACCTCAGGAAAGATCCATCTTCTATATCCCTGTCAAGTAGCCTTCTTCTTTCATCCTGTCCCAGATTGACAGCCGCAATATCAGTGTCTTGATTTTCGGGTGTCCATCGATTAAGCACGGCGGTAGACATATTTTGTTGGGTTTGTAAAGGAAGCTCAAGTTCACCTCTCGTGGCATTATACACCTTGTTACCATAAGACCAGTTAAAGAACACACTCAACTCCCAATTTTTATAAGTAAAGTCGTTGGTAATACCTCCGGTATGTTTAGGTACGGCACTTCCCAAAGGAACTCTATCCGAATTGATAGGAGCATTGGTAACAAATAAAGAGTCTAACTCTCCATCACCATCCGTATCTCTATTTACCAGATATCTTCTTCTTCCCCAAAGAGTAGTATCTGCATCTGTGCCATATATACCATCCGTTCTGAATCCGTAAAAAGTACCAATTGATCTACCTGGCTCTAATATTACCTCATCGGCAGGACCCGGTTTTCCTGGGGTATTAACAAAAAGTCGTTCATTTGATCCCAGGTCTAATATTTCATTGGTATTAAAAGCGATATTAAAACTGGTAAACCATTGAAAATCAGGTGTATTAACATTTAATGTTCTTATTGATATTTCCAGCCCTTGATTTCTCATACTCCCGATATTCTGTACGGCTGGAGCTCCGATACCAGAGGTAGGAATCAAATTGACGGCAAGCAGCAGGTCTTCTGTTTTTTTATCGTAAACATCTACAGATCCACTGACTCTACTATCGAATAAGGCAAAGTCGAAGCCTAAGTTCCATTGTTTAGCTGTTTCCCATGACAAATCAGGGTTGGCTACTCTCAAGATCCCAAAGGATGTAGCTGGTGTGCTTCCATCAGGCCCAAAAGTGTAGCCGTCAATGCTCAGCGTGGCAAGTGACTGGTATCGAGGTATTTGTTGATTTCCGGTTTCCCCATATCCAACTCTAAGTTTCAGCCTGTTTATAATGTTGTTGTTTGAAAGGAATCCTTCCCGGTGTAAATTCCATGAACCGGCAACTGAAGGGAAGTAACCCCATTGATTTCCTTTGGCAAATCGGGATGAACCGTCGGCCCGGAAGCTAGCAGTTATATTGTATTTACCTTTGTAGGAATAGATCACTCTGGCAAGCCCTGATAGAATAGTAAACTCCTCGATATTGGAAGTTGGAATTTGAGGGATTTGCCCCAAGCTTAAGTTATTGGCTCCTAAATCCTGAATAACAAAATTCTCCGTTACAGCCGCGAATTGTTCTATGCTGGTTGTTTGGTAAGACGCTCCTGCTACAGCAGTAATGTTATGATTGTTGATCTTTTTCTTAAATCTTAAAAGATTTTCATTTAAGAATCCTTTGGATTTGTTGTTGTTAATAACAGCACGACCATTAGTTTGTCTTCCTTGACCTGTATTACTTGTCCAGAAACGGGTGACCTTTGCATCTCTTGAATTAGCACCCAGTTTGACGGAAAGCGTTAGATCATTGGTAATCTTATAATCGTATCCAAAGTTGGCGTATATTTCATTCCGCTCATTGTTAAAGAGGGTATTATCTAATATGTTAATTGGATCAAAGGCTATTCCTTCTTCTATGTCGTTTGCCGGATCATCTGAATCTTCCTCGTTTCTTGCAATCGGATTAAACCGCAAGGCTTGAATTACAGTACCAGTTGAAGCGTTAACACCTCCTCCCGTAGGTGCACCGCCCTGTTCTGTATAGACACTATAGAGGTTCATGTTAAAACTGGATTTGGGGCTCAAATCTCCGGATAGCTTGATCCTGGCATTGTATCGATCAAAACTGGATGTTTTGATGATACCTTCATTTAAAAAGGCTCCTAGAGAAACATTGTAATTTAGCAATTTCGTTCCTCCAGAGATTCCTACATTGTGACTATGAATTACTGCAGTTTGATAGACCTCATCCTGCCAATTAATATTTCTATCGGCAAAGCTTTCCGGATCAACAAATATTGGATTCCCATCTTGATCTACAGCACCTCCTTGCTCCGATCTGTACTGTGCATATTCTACAGCATCCATTACCTCTATCTGCTCAGGTAGCTCTTGTGCACTTACAAAACCACTATAGGTTAAGGTACCTTTTCCTGACCGACCTGATTTGGTGGTAATAATAACGACTCCATTCGATCCACGTGATCCATAAATAGCTGTTGCAGAAGCATCTTTCAGGATTTCGATTGAGGCAATATCTTTTGGATCAATGCCAGATAGCGCACCTGAGGTTGTACCTGTCGCCGCCGGATCATCAATTTCAGTTTCTACTTCTATCGGAAAGCCATCAATGACATATAGCGGTTCGTTTGAGGCCGTCAATGAAGTACCTCCTCTGATTCGTATGGAAATATCTCCACCAGGACTTCCTTGGCCATTTAAGACCTGAACACCGGCTGCCCTCCCATCCAAGGCTTCTTGCAAGGAGGTGTTTACGGTCCTTTGTAAATCTTTCGATCTTACAGACGCAACAGAACCGGTTAGGTCTTCTTTAGAGACGGAACCGTATCCTATAACGACTACCTCCTCTAATTCTTCAATATTAGTCGAAAGCGTGACATCTATCACGGAACGTCCAGCGACCGTTTCCTTAACCGTTTTATACCCGATGAAGGAAAAAACGATCACACTTTCATTGGTAAGGTTAGCAATAGAGTACTTTCCATCAGCGTCAGTAATAGTGCCTATGCCGGTTTCTCCTTCAACTGATACGGTAACCCCTATTAACGAAATCCCTTGGTCATCCAAAACAGTCCCGGAGACTTGTACTTGTCCTCTAGCCTCGATAAACCCAATCATGATTAGAATGGCTATCGCTAGGACTTTTATTGGTATTGTTTTCTTCATTTTGACAATATTTAGGTTATTATGGTAGAAGATTTATGTTGAAGTTGTTTAAGAATGTATTTTCATGCTTGCAGTCAAAGCATTGTGCACCAAATACTTCAGCTTTTTTTCTTTCCGTAGCTATGGCTACGCAAAGAAAAAAGCGCTTCGTCTTGGCACACAAGCCTTTCCCCTCAGCTATAAACCCACATTCTCAAACAACTTCGTTGAAAAATTAAATTAGTAATACTTGTATTTTTCATTAGCGTATTATAAGCGATGGCTAACTAATATCCCCAACCCTATCATATCCAACTGGACCAAGGGAATATTTAAATAGATACTTTTACAGTATGGGAATATGATTTTTTTACCTTTATTAGAGAATATGAAACAAAACTAGAAGAATAAGACATGTATCAAGGGTACAAAAAAGTATTATCACGGGGACAAATGGATAAAAACAAATCACTTTTAAGAACATTGATTCGAAAAGGAAAATTTTTTAAAACAGCGTTCCTGTTGATTAATATTCTGTTTCTTCCTGGCCTTGTCCTATCACAAGAGCGCTTAAGTTTTGAATATATTGGTGGCAATAAAGGCTTGTCGGAGAATATTGTAAATGATATAGTTCAAGATGAAAAAGGGTTTATCTGGATTGCTACTAACGATGGACTGAATCGTTATGATGGGTATTCCATGCAACATTTTCGCTATGATCCATCAGATTATCAAAGCCTGAGCAGTAATGTTTTGGAGTGCCTGTATGTAGATATGGCGGGCATGTTGTGGATTGGAACAAGTGAAGGGGGATTGAACAAATATGATCCAACCAATAACACATTTACAAGATTTACAAATGACCCTGAAGATAAATTTTCGATATCGCAGGGTATGGTCGATGATATCACTGAAGATATAGATGGAAACATCTGGGTACATATTCGTGATCGTGGTATTGATCGTCTTTCTTATCAATCTGGCAAACCTGAGTTCATTCATTACAATACGAATAGACTTGGTGGTAACTATCATGGAATTTTAAAAAGTAACTATTCTCTTCAAATTGAAAAATCCCAAAGTGGTGGTATTTGGGTTACTTCAGAAAAAGGGCTGCAAAAGTTGTTTGAAGACAGAGATGAGGCTGAGAATTTTGAAGACTGGAATGCTTATGCTAGTCAACCAATCAAGGGAATCAAAGAATCAATAGATGATCAATTGTGGATCATCTATGAATCGGGTCTAATTGTGAAGGCGTTTGTTGGTCAAGAAAGTCAGAGCTCCTCTATGGGTTTTGAAGTAAAGAATCGATTTGAAGCAGGCTTTGTGGGAGACGTTTCATTAAGTCTAGATAAAGAAGGAAATCTATGGTTTGGATCTCAAAGCGGTTTACATAGAGTAGGCTCCGACGGTGTATTAGAATATAATTCGATGCAGGGATCAACAAGTAATCTTCCTACAGATCAAATACTTGCCACCTTTATTGATAGAAATAATATTTTATGGTTAGGTACCTATAATCACGGGGCATTAAATTATGACTTCAGTAGTCAGTCGGTATACCAACTGAATGATCTGGCGGTCGATGATGAACTACAAAAGCATCCTTTTTTTCGACATGCGGTACACAGCTTTTGTGAAGATAGATTTGGTGCTCTTTGGATTGGAACAGAGGGTGGTGGTATAATGAGAATACATGATGGTCACGCAGCTTTTGCTTTTAAGGATCAATCCAAAAAAACAGCAATTGATTTAATAAGTCAACAAGGCATTGACTTTTCAGATATACTTCTTGATGATAAGGTACTCACTCTATTTTCAGATTCTAGAAATAGAATTTGGATAGGCACACAGAAAGGACTTTCGAAGGTAGAGATAAAGGATACTTACCATAATGATAGGCCGCTAAGAAGAAGCGACCTTGAAGTTGAAACCTACAGCACTTTGAACGAACTCAGCAAAGTTCAAGGATCTGGCTCTGTATTTGTAATTAAAGAGGACCCAAGTGGTTCTATTTGGATATCCTGTTGGGGGGGAGGGCTTCAAAGGTATAATGAAACCGAAAATACATTTGAGCGATTTTCCCATGATCCCTCTCAAAAAGGAACAATCTCTCATAATACAGTTCGAGCCGTATTGTTTGAACCTGATGGAAGTGCTTGGGTAGGTACGGCTGGTGGCGGGCTTAACCGCATGATCTTTCCTGAAGGTCCTTTTGAGACACCTTTCTTTATACCGTTTACTAATAACCCTAATGACCCTGAAAGCATTTCGGGTAATTACATTAGTAATCTTGTAAAAGATAGGAATGGTGATTTATGGATCGGTACTTTTGGAGGAGGTCTTAATCGACTATCATTATCTGGTGATTTCTTGGATAATGCATCATTTCAACATTTTACCTCACCAGATCAACTTCCCAACAATACGATTAAGGCTATTCAGATTGATGAAAACGATAAACTCTGGGCTACAACCAACAGAGAACTTTTTATCCTTGATACCAAAAGTAGAACAATAGATCTTATACTCGAAAATGAAGATTTTAAACTCGACGAATTTAAAGACAATGCTAGTTATGCTTTCGAGAATGGATACATGCTTTGGGGGGGTATCGGAGGTTTGGTCCTATTTGATCCTAAAGAGTTTGAACTTGAAAGTGGCCCCATCAAAACCTGCCTCACCAGCCTTTCAATTGACAATCAGCAAGTTATTCCCGCTAAAAATGGCATTATTGAATCCTCTATTCAATATACGGACCAAATTGGCCTTAATTATGATCAAAATACAATAGAACTTGCTTTCGCAGGAATGTATATGTCGAATACCAATCGTAATAAGTATAAATATTATCTAGAAGGTTATGATGATGAGTGGACTGTGACAAGTCGCAACTATGCCAATTACACAAAGGTTCACCATGGGACATATGTTTTTAGTGTCATGTCATCACGAGACGGCATTATTTGGAATGGGGAGGCGAGAAGGTTATTGATTAAAATTAACCCTCCATTTTGGGAAAGCACTTTCGCTTTTATCCTTTATGGGGCTTTGGTTGTAATGCTTGGTTACCTATTGTACCGTCTAGTAGTTTTTCGAGTCGAGTTGAAAAGCAAGATGAAAATTGAGCAAATCAAACATGAGCAAAAAGAACTTACTTATAATTTAAAACTAGAATTTTTCACCAATATTTCTCATGAACTCAGAACACCACTTACATTAATCTCAAACCCGATTGAAAAGTTAGTTTCAGACACTAATCTTGAATCGGGGGTGCGCCAAAAGTTACACCATATTATCCAACGAAATGCGATCCGATTAAATCAATTGATCAACCAATTGTTAGACTTTAGAAAAATGGAGTCAGGTGCCATGAGGCTTTCACTCACCAGGGGAGATATTATTCCATTCATCTATGAAATTTTTAAAGCATTCGAAGGGATTGCAGACCGAAAACTGATCAAGTATCGCTTCAATTGTTCTGAGAACACTCTAGAGTGTCTTTATGATAATGACAAGATTGAAAAGATCCTTTCCAATTTACTTACTAATGCAATGAAGTTTACACCTTCCGGGGGGACAGTTTTAGTCAATCTAAGTTCAGAAAAGAGAGGTAGTAACAGATTCAAAAAGAAGACAGATGATTTTCTAAAGATTGAGATCTCTGATGATGGGATTGGCATTCCAGTCAAGGATCATGTAAAGATTTTTGAGCGTTTTTACCAAAATAAAGATGCTGAAACAGATAAGGCAATGGGAGCTGGTATTGGATTAGCCTACACTTACAACCTGATCAAACTGCACAATGGTGATATTCAGGTAGATAGTAGCCCTGGGAATGGAACCAAATTCACCATATACCTCCCTATGGACAAGCATGCTTATAAGGAGGAAGAGATTACTAACTCAGTTCCTACAGAGACAACAGATTATCTAAAAAATGAGATCAAAGGATTAACTAACATTATAACCGAACAACCATTAACTTCGATAACAACCGCTTCTAAGAAAAAGCTACACACCCTATTGCTCGTTGAGGATAACTATCAAATGCTCTATTATCTTGAAAATGAACTTTTTCAAGACTATAATATCATCACCGCTGTGGATGGTGCCAAAGGAGTTGAAATTGCAAAAGAAAATATACCTGACCTGATTGTTGCAGATCTAATGATGCCAGAAATGGATGGTTATGAGATGTGCAAGGTTTTAAAAACGGAAGAGACGACCTGTCATATTCCCATAGTTATTTTAACGGCAAGAGTAGGAATCGAATCAGAAAAAAAAGGACTTGAATCGGGTGCTGACGAATACTTGAACAAGCCGTTTGATATTGAATTACTTAAGCTTCGAATTAGAAACCTTTTGCAAACCAAGACTAAATTGTTTGAACAATTCAGGCACAATTCTGATCAAGTAGAATTTAGAAAAGCGAAAAATACAAATGAAAAGGAATTCATTCAAGATTTGACAAAAATAATAAAAGAGAATCTTGACAAAAACGAGTTTGATATTGAAACCTTAGGTCAATTGATGGGATACAGTAGATCTGCGCTATATAAAAAGATAAAAGCGATTACCGATATGTCCACAACAGAATATATTAGATATGTAAGATTATCGGAGGCTACAAAGTTGTTAAAGGAAAATAAATACACCATTTCGCAGGTCACTTATCTAGTTGGTTTCTCCGATCCCAAATATTTCCGAAACTGCTTTAAAAAAGTATATGGCAAGTTGCCTTCCGAATACATTAGAGATCTACAAGATCACAAAATACTCTGACAGAATAGTGTTTTCCTTACGTTATTGCCCCTATTATTAAATCATACGTCCCCCTCATTAATAGTGCTAACAGGTACTTTAGTATTCATTATTAATATAGAAGTTGTTTAATACCGAGTAACATAAATTTATCAACATTTTGAATCCATCTTTTTAACCTATATTTCGTTGCATGCTCGTACCAATATGAATTGCTACTGTGCTGCACCTCATCTAGGCTAAAAATCTGGTCGTTCAAAACGCTAATTAACTTTTGTTACACGGTATTAAACAACTTCATAGTCTAATTAGTTATGAGTATAAAGGCCGAATTGAAGTATTTCAATTCCTTCTCTCGAAGTATGAGGTATTTGCTTTTTGCCAATTTACTTTATGCATTTGTGCTGCCTGTTATTGAATTATTTGTGGGGTCTTATATTGTATCTCCCCCTGATCCAACTACTGTACTTAGTGCAGCAGAAAAACAGCACAATATAAATCTATATCTCTATTATCAATTTGCGCTTTATCTTGGTATACCCTTATGTTTTGTACTAAATGGGTATTTACTCAGGAAAATTAAAGTATCTTATTTATACTCTATTGGTCTCCTGCTTAGTGGCGTGTCCATGACATTTATGATGTCTTTGGATGAGCTCACAACCATTGGCGTTGTTTCCGCTGGATTGATTATGGGGGCATCCTACGGCTTTTTTTGGGCTAACAGGGATTTCATGTCTCTCGACGTGACCACAGACGAAACCAGAAACTACTATTTTAGTCTGGACACGATCTTTTTCACGATCACATGGATCATAGTTCCTGCAGTTGTGGGTTTGGTGATTGCTTATGGGCCAGAAAACCAACTGTATACTGAGAAAACAGCCTATATAGGGGTTACTGTAGTGGTATTTCTTATCGCAATATTAGGGTCAATTGTAATTAACAGGGCCACTTTTAATAATCCGAGTGGTGAAAAATTTTTGTTTTTCACATTTGATAAGCTCTGGAATAAAATGATCCTGTTTTCCATTACCAAGGGTATCATGCAAGGGGCGATAATGATATTCCCCATCTTATTAATTCTATCCATTATTGGTGGTGTAAGTATGTTGGGCATCATTGTTTCTGGAGGGCAAATTATTTCAGCAATAGTGCTCTATTTGATTGGAAGATATGCAAAGCCAAAACACAGAATGATGATTTATATTACGTCTATCGCATTTTTCTGTCTGGCAATTTTTATACACGGAGCTTTGTACTCTGTTCTCGGAGTCATTATTTATAATGTGTTGCAATTCATGGCCAAGCCTTTGCATGATGTAGCATACTTTCCCACAGAATTCAAGGTAATTGATATCGTCAGTAAAAAGGAAAATAGAAGTGAGTTTGCCTACATCGTTAATCATGAGTTTACGTTATTTTTTGGTCGTATAACTTCTATCATTTTGGTATTGTGCCTAGCTTTCTTTGTCAATGCTGATTTTGCCTTGAGGTTTGGTCTCTTCTTCATTGCCGGCATTATGATCCTTTCGATTATCCTAGGGAAAAATATTGTTAGGGATTGTGAAGAGGAGGAAAGAGCCATGGCAAAATCCATGAGGCGATCACCATCCTTGAAAGAAAATGCAAACGGAGTGCAAAAACAAGCAGAAACTAAATCATAGTTTTTAAATCTGATTAGCTTTGAAATTGGCGTTTAAATTAAATGATTAGGCAAGTCCTCTACTTTTCACAGCACAATTGCTCCATGATTTATTGGGAGATGTATAGCTATTAATAGGGCTAAATGTGTACCATCTTGGAAAATGAAAGATACATTGTCTTTATCATGGGGTTGAATAATTGTTACAAATAGTAGTTATCCATACTGTATCATTCTAGATGCCTTCTCACTTTTTCTAAAGTGGACGCGAGTTCCTCGACTATCTCAGGATGCTGGTTATATAGGTTAGTAGTTTCTGAATAGTCTTTTTCGAGATTAAAAAGTGTAGCTGGTGCATCTCCTTCCTCAGGAGTTACTTTAAATGGTTTAGTGAATCCTCCGGATCCTAACTTTTCAGTGTATTTCCATTTTCCTTTTCGGATAGCAAAAGTACCTCTGAGCGAATGATGAATAACATGGTCTCTTATGGGTTTGGTATCTCTGCCAAGATAGGCGTCCAACATGTCATAGCTGTCCTCACCTCCCTTGGTTAAAGGTTTGCCTACAATCGATGCAACTGTAGCTAGTAAATCTGTTGTACACATTAATTGATCTGAACTGGAGCGTGGTTTGATCTTACCAGGCCATTTAGCGATATAAGGGATATGATGCCCGCCTTCATAGATGTCTCCTTTTTGACCTCTGGCGTTGTGATTAGGTCGGTGAGCATATTGATTTTTATCATTTTCAGTCCAGTGGGCACCATTGTCAGATGTCACAATAATCAGCGTATTCTCGGTAAGCCCATTTTGATCGAGGGCATCAATGACCATCCCCACAATTTGATCCACGTGAGTTACAAAATCACCATAGCGTCCTGCCTCAGATTTGCCCACAAAATCTTGTCCTGGCAGCCAAGGCGTATGGGGTGCTGTGATTGGAAAATACAAGAAGAATGGTTTTTTATTTTCTTTTTGACTGGAAATGTAATGGATGGCCTTTTCAGAAAAGTGATCTAGCGTCTCATTAAAATCGAAGCTTGGGGATTTTTCTCCAGCTCTCCATACTATTCCTCTCCCAGCCACTTGCGGTCTTTTGCCAGGCGTAAAGGCTGTGGGCCATTCGAGGACTTTTCCATTTTCCAGGTAGACATAAGGAGGAATATCCAGAGAACTTGGGATAATATACGAATAGTCAAACCCAATATCGTTTGGCCCTGTAGCAGACTTGCTAAAATCTACGTTACTGTCAGAATCTTTTTTAAAATGTTTTTTTTTACTGTATCTGACAATTGGTTTGGTTTCGTCTTTAGCCTGCCATCCCAGACCCAAATGCCATTTGCCGATACACGCTGTGGTATATCCATTGTCTTTTAAATAGGAAGGAACTGTCAACCTGTCTCTTTCGATCAACAAAGAGTCGTAACCCCAAAGAACTCCTGTTTTCAGTGGACTTCTCCAGGCATACCTTCCTGTCAGCACTCCGTAACGCGTAGGTGTACATACAGACGAGTTTGAATGAGTATCCGTAAAGTGTATGCCTTCATTCACAATACCATCCATGTTAGGTGTAGAAATTGCCGATTTCGGATTTAACGAAGATAAATCACCATATCCTAAGTCATCAGCTAATATGTAGACAATATTAGGTAAATTTCTCTTTTGATCTTGGGCTTCCTTACGTTTTAACTCCAAACTGCAAGCGGCAGAAGAAAGTAGGGCTACCAGAAAAACTATTTTTAAATATTTCATATGGTCTTCGAAATAAATAGATAAAAGGATTTTGTAAGTGGACTTATGGGAATTATTTCATCTTGATTCACCTTCAATTTTTCTAAAGTGGACGCGAGTTTCTTGACTATCTCAGACGTAAGGTCAATATGACCAGCTAACTATTATGTTACTTTGGTTTCTTACGTCTTTTTAACTGAAGTAAATATGGATCGTCCAGTATTTCTGCCTCTATCACTTTCAACTCCTCGTTCTTTTGAGTGCTGGGTACATACTGGATGTTGCTACTACTTGTCACTCCATTTTCGTTGTAAGCATCTATAGTAAAATAGTAATCGGTTCCTCTATCTAAACTACGAACTAGGTAGTTATTTTCATGATATACGATATTGCTATGGTTGAGCTTATCTTGTGATAACCCATATCGAATAATATAACCATCCGCCTCTCTTACCTCTTCCCAAGTAAGTAATGCCTCACGTGGATCTTTTTCGTTTCGTTTAACAGTATAAGAAGGCACTGCTGGTGTCTTACCTTCTCCATGACCAAACACGCGCAACCCCCGTAAAGCGAACTTGCCGCCATGTGGCATGTGCACATTTGTTATTTTGATATAGCGGTAAGGTTTTGTGGAAGAAATTAGCGAAAATTCGTGAGGTGTATCGCGCGTACTTTTACGTTTATCGATTAACAAATCCCATTTTTTTGAATCGACGGAACCCTCGATATAATATTTCATACAAGCATCTCTGTCAGTAAGCACAGTAAGATCTTGCTCTGAAAAATTCACTTGAATACCTTCAATTGTATGTGATTCAAAAAGATCAATCATGAACCACTCCCCCTCGTTTCCTGTCTTTGCACTCCACCAGGTATCAATCTTTTCATCGACACCAAATAGAGGCTCACGTCCTTTTAACGAAGAGGATGCCAAAACTGATTTGTTGTAGGAAAGCAGGTTCATACCAGTCCATTGGTGTTCGTATTTTGTAATGGTTTGCTGCGGAACCATGGTTGGATAATCTCCTAGATAGGTATCTGAATGTATGCTACCATTCTCGTCGAAAAACGTAGGAAACATTCCTATTCGCCGTTCAAAGCGGTCATACCTCCAAACAGATTGGCAAGTAAATGTCCACCAGTTACCATATTTATCTTTAAATATTTCTCCATGTGCAGCACCAGTAGAAAATCCTGTTAATTTTTGAGAAGCAGGATTGTCTTGCTGATAGGTGTAAGGGCCTGTGATGTTATCCGCTGTGTACACGCCGTTAGCGTAGGCGTTGCTCAAGTCGGGCAAGCTATACACAAAATAATACTTCCCTTTGTGCTTGAGCATCTGTCCTCCTTCTACCCAATTGTGACTTTCTCGGTCGTTATTGCCACGGGAACTGTTATTGGCTCGCTCCCAACCCCTGTTTTTAATATCAGGCATATTGAAGGAATAGGTTTTTCCAAATATTTCAAACGTTTCTGTATTCAATTCTTGAATATGTAAATAGCCGGAATTATTACAACCATAAACATTCCATAAGCGACCGTCATCATCCAGGAAAAACTGGCTATCCGGACGCTTTTGACTTTTTCCTTGCACAGGCTTCCAGGAATCTGGATCATCGAGAGTATCCGTAAAATAAACCGTACCACCACCATTTCCATCTTTAAG
>JBCBCD010000002.1:0-25640 GCA_038530915.1 Bacteroidota bacterium | reverse complement strand
CTTTTTAATTTAGTGTATTAGTTTATTAGATGATAAGGTTAGAAGTATTTAATTTTGTAGCACAATCACTACATCTAAACTTCCTATCTCTAACTGCTATGAAAAAACTACAGCTACTATTCATAATTTCTTTACTTGTGAATATAGTCCTTCAAGCTCAGGATTTAACCGTTTGTGCTTCAGGTTGTGATCATTCGACTGTAGCAGCTGCAATAGCTTCAGCTTTAAATGGAGATATCATCGAAATTCAGGATGCCGTACATACCGAGGATAATATTATCATCAATAAGAATATCACTATTCAAGGACAAGGGCGTAGTTCTACCATCTTACAAGCAGCCAGTTCTGTTGCTCTGTCAGATGATGGTATTTTTGATATTGGCCCAGGCTATATGGTTACTTTGCAAAATATGACCCTCCAAAATGGAAATGCTATTAGTACCGGAACCTCTTCTGAAGAAAATGGTGGAGCGATTAGACTTGAAATGAGTGGTACTTCTTTAATTACTTTGAATAACCTTTTAATCACCAACTGTGAGGCAGATAATGACGGGGGAGCTATTTTACAGTTTGGTAATAGTGGTACATTAAATATTACCGAATGCATTATCTCCGGCAATAGTGTAGCTCGAATAGGTGGAGCTTGCATATTGGCATCAAGTGGTTCAAACGTGACCCTTACCAGGTGTAGTTTTCTGAATAATAGTGCAGGAGTCCACAGTGGGGCTATTCTTACGGCTGGTTCTTCGTCTGACATAGACTTTATCAACTGTACCATTGCAGGTAATTCTGGGGGCACCCTCAGTACAGGTAGTTCCGTATTAAGCGGTGGTATGAGTATTGTAGGTACTCCATCCTGTATATTTTGGAGTTGTACGATTACCAATAATTCAGTTACAGGAAATAGACTGGCATCAGGAGTGTATTATCAAAATATGTCAGGTTCAATAGGCATAGTTAATACCATAATTGCGGATAACTTAAACGGACCTGATGTGTATATAGATTCTGGATCAGGATCTGTTAATACAAGTACCAGTCTTGTCAGGTCTTGCTCTGGCTCTTGTCCAAGTTGGACATATACAAGTGATCCTGATTTGGCAGCAGCAGCGACCTGTGGGAATGGACAAACCTTTTATGTTCCTAATGCTTCTCCGGGTCTTAATACAGGAATTACGCCACCTTTTGGAGATTTACCAACTACTGACATATGCAATGTCACTAGAGAGTTTCCGCACGATATTGGTGCCAGAGATGCAGCAGTAGCCCTACCAGTCTCGTTGATAGATTTCAATGGGAAAGCAGTTATTGGTGGCAATCTCCTCCAATGGCAAACTGCAACTGAACTCAACAACAAAGGTTTTGATCTAGAAAGAAGTACAAACGGATTAACATGGGAAAAACTCAGCTTCATTCATGGACAAGGCAATAGTTTTCAAACTAAAAGCTACAGCTATATGCATGAGGTACCAATTCAAGGCAGCAACTATTATCGCCTAAAACAAGTAGATACAGATGGCACTTTTGAATATTCCAAAATAATCAGTGTACTTTATTTATCAGCTGAAAACAACGGAAAGCTTTTCCTTTACCCCAATCCTGCGACTACCCAATTGACCATCACCAATGGACATGGTATAATCACCATCTATAACCTACTGGGTCAGGCTTTGGAAAAAATAAACGTAAGTACAGATCAAACACAAGTCGATCTGTCTAATTTTTCGAAAGGTCAATATATTTTACAGGTAAAACGGATTGACGGTAAGCTTGAAACTGCTCGTTTTATAAAATAATTTGGTTGTTGGTTGGTTGTTGGTTTCGCGGAATTTATTCCACAATAAAAACAAAGAACCAACAACCAACAACCATCTATTCCTCTCCTACACTTGCTACCACTTCCTCCGTAGGTGTATTTTCTACGCCTTCTTCTGATTCCTCTTTCTTTGGCAGCACACAATCACTACATTTTAACGCTTTGGCTACCTCTTTATTCAATTCG
This sequence comes from Bacteroidota bacterium, assembly GCA_038530915.1. GTDB lineage: Bacteria > Bacteroidota > Bacteroidia > Chitinophagales > Saprospiraceae > JANQPA01. The sequence goes on along the minus strand of JBCBCD010000002.1, from coordinate 23,638 downwards.
GGAAACTCGGCATTGACGTAGTGCTCGTAGTTTTTATCTTCTTTGACACGCAAAAGGAACTCAGCAAAGATTGGTAAGGCGGTATTTGCTCCTTGTCCCAACCTCAAGGATCTGAAACGTACCGCTGGTGATTCAGCTCCTACCCATGAGCCCGCTACCAAATTAGGTGTAAAGCCCATAAACCAACCATCAGAATGGTTTTGGCTGGTTCCGGTTTTTCCACCGATATCGTTGGTGAACTTGTATTTGTACCTCAAGCGTACTCCCGTACCTCTATCCACAGCAGTAGCCAACATATTTCTGATCATATCAGCATGGTCACTTTCCAAAACTTTTTCCCATTTTGAAGTATCTAATTGTTCTGTCAAATCTAGCAATACTTCACCGGATGGTGTTTCTACTTTTGTAATGTAGGTTAACTCAGGTCTTACTCCTCGATTAACAAACGTACCATATACTTGTACCATATCAAATAAAGAAACTTCAACAGCTCCCAAAGCAATGGCAGGAACGCCAGGAATATCCTGATCAATTCCTAATTGCTGTGCCAATTCTGCTACCGATTTTGGCCCGCCTCTCATTGCCATACTTACACTGATCGTATTAATTGAATTAATCAAACCACCTTGCATGGAGTAAGATCCACCGTATTTATTATCTGCATTCTTAGGCGTCCAGCCTTCGTACTGATAATAAGTCCTCAAATAGTTACCGGTGTAGGTACAAGGAGGAATGCCTTTACGCAATGCATTGGCATATACGATGGGCTTAAAAGTAGAGCCTACCTGACGCTTAGATCTTACCTTGTCATACTGAAAATATTTATGATCGATTCCTCCCAACCAAACCTTCACCTTACCGGTTTGAGGTTCAGCAACTAAGAAGCCAGCATTCAAAAATGCGAGATAATACTTGATAGAATCCATTGGACTCAAAGTCATCATCTTCTCACCTTTTTCCCAGTCAAAAACCTTCATCTCAATAGGTGTATCAAAAATAGAATCAATCTCCCATTCAGAATAACCACCTTCACGCAACATGTGATAACGATCAGAATTGTATTTTCCGATCAGTAATACAGTATCGTTTTCCCAAGCCGGTTCATCTCCAAGATGTTCTTCAAAACTCTTCTGCAATTCTTTCATGTGCACTTGCATTGCCTCCTCTGCATATTCTTGCAATACCGGATCTATAGTTGTGTATACCTTCAAGCCATCCGTGTAGATGTTATAAGGCATTCCGTTTTCTTTCTTCTTATCAGCCAATAACTCTTTCAACTCCAATCTCAAGTGTTCTCTAAAGTGAGTAGCAGAACCATGATTATTTGAAAGTGGGCGATAATCCAGCTTTATCTTACTCGCCTTCAAAGAATCCACTGCCATTCTATCCAGGTAACCATACTTGGCCATTTGCTCAAAAACAATATTTCTACGCTCCACCGAACGCTCCGGAAAGCGAATAGGATTGTAGGAAGAAGTTGCTTTAAGCATACCCACTAAAACAGCCGATTGAGCCACATCCAAACGTCTTGGTGTAGTATTGAAAAATCGATGCGCTGCCACTCGAATGCCAAAAGTATTTTCACTAAAAGGAACTGTATTTAAGTACAATTCCAATATTTGTTCTTTGTTATAAACTCGCTCTAATCGACTAGCGATGATTACCTCCTGTATCTTATTGATCACCAAAGAGAACTTACCATGATCTTCTCTTGGATATAAATTTTTTGCCAATTGCTGAGTTAAGGTACTTCCTCCACCGGAAGCTGAGTTTTTCATAATGACTGTCTTGAATAAAACTCGTACCCAGGCTCTCAAATCCAAGCCATGATGCTGGAAGAATCGCACATCTTCAGTTGCAATCAAGGCATTGACAAAGTCTGAAGAGATTTCATCATAACGCACGTGAGCTCTGTTCTCAAAATAATAACGACCCAATACCGAACCATCCTCAGCGAAAACCTCTGTTGCCTGATAGTTGGTCAGATTGGTCAAATCTTTGCTTGTAGGTAATTTGCCATAAGCACCAAAATTGATGAGCATAACGAAAACCATTACACTCAGAAAGGCTATCCCTGATAAGATAGACGTGATGATGCCAAGAAATATTAAGAAGGGGTATTTCTTCCGAAATGCCATCCAACGCTCTTGAGCGTCTTGTAGTGTAGCACGCGCTATGGTGCTCCAACTTTGGAAGTAGGTTAGTGATTGTTTCATGGGATGTTCTGGATTTAAATTGTTCATATATTTGACTCAATAACCGGTAGAAAGTAACCTCTATTAACAAAAAAACAACATTATTTTTTAGTCACAGATGAGCTTCCTGCGGAAGCTCATCTGTAACTATTGTTCCTTTTTTCTTAGTCGTAGATAATAGGGTAAACGTCAATGGAGAAACCATTGAATGTTACGAAGCTCTTATTAAATATTAGTTACCAGTGAATGGCGGAGATGGTATGCTTAATCGAAGTTGGATACATTATTTCTAACGAGCATTAAAAAGCAGAAGTTCCATTTCTTGCCCTAAAATTTTGATAAAAAACAAATACCCCGGAAAGGGTAGTTTTTTGTTGTTGGTTGTTGGTTGTTTGCTCACCATAGGGTCGCAAGAGTTGCATGGCGTACTCCATGCAACTCTTGCGACTCTATGGTGAAATCATTTTTTCAATATTGAATCTAAGCTTTTAGACCTAAAAAGTCCACCCTGAAACTCTTGTACCTCCATGGTGAATTATCCTACAAAAATCTTACATTTGCTCAGCTACTGAATATGAATGTCGCAGCTGGAAAAATCGTAATTTCCAAAACGATTTTATGGAGGTGAAAAAACCCTTAATTGATTGGTAGTGTTGGAATAATAGTAATGACAAAAACTTTTCGCAAACATAAACAAGTTTATAAGCTATGCCATTCGATATCGATATGATCAAGGCGTATTATGATGCCTTACCTTCGAGGGTAGCCGAAGCCAAAAAAGTGCTTGGTAAACCGCTCACTCTGACTGAAAAAATTCTTTACACTCACCTTCATCCTGAATCTCCACTTAAAGCTTACAATCGTGGCAAAGACTATGTATTCTTTGCTCCTGACCGTGTAGCTATGCAAGATGCTACTGCACAAATGGCATTGTTGCAGTTTATGATGGCTGGTAGAGATCAGGTAGCCGTACCTTCTACTGTACACTGTGATCACTTGATCCAGGCGGAAGTAGGTGCAGATACAGATTTGAAAAAAGCAATGGACGTTAACAACGAAGTTTACGATTTCTTGGCTTCTGTTTCTAATAAATATGGCATCGGTTTCTGGAAGCCGGGTGCTGGTATCATTCACCAGATCGTATTGGAAAATTATGCTTTCCCGGGTGGTATGATGATTGGTACAGATTCTCACACACCTAATGCAGGTGGTTTGGGTATGGTTGCCATCGGTGTTGGTGGTGCGGATGCCGTAGACGTAATGGCAGATATGCCTTGGGAGTTGAAAATGCCTAAAGTAATCGGCGTAAAATTGACCGGTGAATTAAATGGCTGGACTTCTTCTAAAGATGTTATCCTTAAAGTAGCGGGTATCCTTACTGTAAAAGGTGGTACTGGTGCTATCGTAGAATACTTCGGTCCTGGTGCTGAATCTTTATCTTGTACTGGTAAAGGTACCATCTGTAATATGGGTGCTGAAATTGGGGCAACAACCTCTACATTCGGCTACGATGAGTCGATGAGAAGGTATTTGAGAGCAACTGATCGTGCAGAAATAGTAGAATTAGCAGATAAAGTTGCAGAACACTTGACTGGTGATGCGGAGTGCTACGCAAATCCTGACCAATACTTCGATCAGGTGATCGAAATTGACTTAAATACATTGGAGCCACATATCAATGGTCCTTATACTCCGGATTTGGCTTGGCCAATCTCTAAGTTTGCTGAAGCCGTTAAAGAAAACAACTATCCACAAAAGTTGGAAGTTGGTTTGATCGGTTCTTGTACCAACTCTTCTTACGAAGATTTGGACAGAGCAGCTTCTTTAGCAGAACAAGCGAAAGCTAAAAAACTAAAAGTAAATTCTGAATTTACCATCACTCCTGGTTCTGAGCAGATCAGATTCACAGTAGAGCGCGATGGTCAATTACAGTCTTTTGAAGATATTGGTGGTGTTGTACTGGCAAACGCTTGTGGTCCTTGTATCGGACAGTGGGCACGCCATACAGACGATCCAAATCGTGCGAACTCTATCATCACTTCTTTCAACCGTAACTTCTCTAAGCGTAACGATGGTAATCCACAAACGCGTTCTTTCGTTGCTTCTCCTGAGATTGTAACGGCTATGGCTATTGCAGGTGATTTGACCTTCAATCCATTAACAGATACTTTGATCAATGAAGAAGGCGAAGCTGTGAAGTTAGATCCTCCTACAGGTATCGAATTGCCGGAAAAAGGATTTGATGTAGAAGATGCTGGTTTCATTCCACCTATCGCAGATGGTAGCGGTGTAAATGTAGTTGTAAATCCTACTTCTAATCGTTTGCAATTGTTGACTCCTTTTGAAATCATCACTCAGGATCAGGTGACTGACATGAGAGTTTTGATCAAAACAAAAGGCAAGTGTACGACGGATCACATCTCTATGGCTGGTCCTTGGTTGAAATACCGTGGTCACTTAGAAAACATCTCTAACAACTGTTTGATCGGTGCGATCAACTTCTTCAATGATGATGCCAACAATGTAGCCAACTACGCTGATAATGCAGATCAACCTGAGTTTTTGCCAGTTCCTGATTCTGCACGCAAGTATAAAGCGGCTGGTATTGGTACAGTAGTATTTGGTGAAGAAAACTATGGTGAAGGATCTTCTCGTGAGCACGCAGCGATGGAACCTAGGTTCTTAGGAGTAAAAGCAGTTATCGTTAAGTCATTTGCTCGTATCCACGAAACCAACCTGAAGAAGCAAGGTATGTTGGCTTTGACTTTCGTTGATACTGCTGACTACGAAAAAGTACGCCAGGATGACTTGATCGATTTCCCTGATTTCAGTGAAATGGCTCCGGGTAAAAACCTGACAGTTGTGTTGAAGCACAAAGATGGTACTACAGATCAGTTTGAAGTAGCTCATACATACAACCAGGCACAGATTGACTGGGTAAGAGCTGGTTCAGCTTTGAATAAGATTAGAGAAGAATTAGCTAGCTAATTCTTCTCTAGTTGTTGGTTGTTGGTTGTTGGTTTTTCCTTATCGGTAAGGCGAAGTTTAATTCGCAGTAAAAACTAAAGACCAACAACTAACAACAAAATTTACTTTTTTATTAAAGAAAGAAACTCGTCCTCAGAAAGGATTTCTACGCTCCCCAACGCTTCAGCTTTCTTCAATTTAGAACCTGCTTTCTCTCCTACTACCAAAATATTGAGATTAGAACTTACAGCACTTATGTTCTTGGCACCCGCTTGTTCGGCCATTTGTTGGGCTTCTTTGCGAGACAGTTGCTGTAATGTACCCGTAAATAAGATCGTTTTACCAGCGAGAGGTGCGTCATCTCCAACCACTGTCGGGCGATCTTCATCAGTAGGCTTCATATTGACCCCCAGGCGTTCCATTTCTTCCAGCATGCGGATGTTGTCTTCGTTTTGGAAGTAAGCCATTACATTCTCCGCTACCACGGGACCTACATCTTTGATGTCTGTAAATTTTTCTAGTTCCCAATCTTTCAAGTCCAGTACATGTTCAATTTCTGCAGCCAGAAGTTTGGAAGCTTTTTTACCCAGATGGTGAATGCTTAGGCTGTGCAGTAATCTTTGAATCGGGTTTTTCTTGGCCTTTTCAATAGATGCTTTGAGTTTATCCACTGATTTTTTGCCAAATCCTTCCAGTTCTTCTACTTTATCATAATCTATTTTATAGACATCTTCTATTCTTTTCAGCCAGCCTAGTTCAAAAAAGCGCTCCACAATAGACTTACCCAAACCATCGATATCCATGGCTGATTTAGACACATGGAAAATCATTCTTTGCAAATCTTGTTGCCCACAGACACAGGTAGGACAACGCCATGCTGCTTCTCCTTCTTCTCTAACTAGTTCAATTTCTTGTCCATCCTGAGGCATGGGACAATTTTTAGGGAAGACAATAGGTTTTTCACTTCCATCTCGCAGCTCAGGTATGGCTTTTACGATATAAGGAATTACATCTCCAGCCCTTTCTACCAAGACAGTATCATCATAGTGTAAATCTTTACTAGTGATAAAATCTTCATTGTGCAGAGAAACAGAAGAAACCGTTACTCCGGCCAGCTGAACCGGATCGAGCTTTGCAACTGGTGTGATAGAGCCGATTTTACCTACCTGATAAGCTACATCCCTAAGTTTGGAAGTAGCTTGTTTGGCTTTGAATTTATAAGCAATTGCCCAGCGTGGATGGTGAGCGGTAGAGCCGGCACGTTCCTGATAGGTACGATCATTTACTTTGACGACCATGCCATCAATTTCGTACTCATAGTTGTCTCGTTTTTCTTCCCAGGATTTACAAAAGTTGATGACTTCCTGTATGTTTTTACAAAGTTTCTTTTCTGTGGTTGGTACTTTAAAGCCTAATGCATCTAGCATATCTATGCTTGCATGATGGGAATCAAATTGATCCAATTGGTTGTTGCCTTCTTGATCGACTGCGTATCCAAGTGTATAAAGAAATGCTTCCAAACCTCTTTTAGCCACTTCCTTGGGGTCCTTCATTCTCAATCCACCTGTAGCTGTATTTCTGGCATTTGCAAAAAGAGATGAACCTTCTTTTTCTCTTTGTTTGTTCATCTTTTCAAAGATGTCCTTTCTGATAAGAACTTCTCCTCTTAATTCGACTCTATGAATATTGTGTTTACTAAATTTGGCAGAAAGCGGAATAGAGCGGATAGCTCTGGCATTATTCGTTATTTCTTCTCCGAGTCGTCCATTGCCACGTGTGGCAGCACGCACCAATTGATCATTTTCATACACTAAAGCAATACTTCCGCCATCAAATTTGGGCTCTACGGTGTAAACAATAGGCACATCCGCTTCGATGCTTAACAAGCGTTTTATCTGAGCATCCCAATCCATTAAGTCTTCTGCATTATAAGAATTGGCTAGTGACAACATGGGCGTAAGATGTTCTACCGATTCAAAATCTGAAGTCAAATCAGGAGATACACGTTGAGTAGGTGAGTCAGGAGTGATGAGTTCAGGCTGAGCTTCTTCAATTGCTTCCAATTGTTTATAGAGAAAATCATATTCAGTATCGCCTAAAACCGGATCATTGAGGATGTAATATCGCCACTCGTGATAGATCAATAATTTTCGCAAGGCAGCGGCTTTTTGTTCAGCGGGCTCTTGATGAAGAGGAGATTTTTCGTCTAAATAGTCTTTGGATAATCCGTAGAATTGTTTTTGTTCTGGTTGAGTGTACATCTTTTCAGTTTAGATGGTTAGTGTTTAGAAGGTTAAACTGAAGTTCATTTTACTAACCCTCTAACCTTCTCACCCTCTAAACTAAATGATTCTCCAATTTAGAATCTTAACCTGACTTAATAGACTTTATTCTAAATAATTTTGTATTGCTCAAAAAGCGTCTTTTGAATCAATACTGCGTCTCGTCCTCGCCTTAATAGCTAGAGCTATTAGGCTCCGGGCTTTCCTTGTCTTGATGCAAAATCCATCTTTTTGTTCTAATAAAACTATTTTAGAATAAAGTCTAATTAACTTGCAACAGCAAAATTTTACAAAATGGCATCGCTCAAAAAACGCTTAGGACAATATACAGGATGGTTGCGACAGCTCAAAGCGGTTTATGTATTGAATAATTTTCTAAACCGTGATCGATTGCAGCACAACAAAAAACTGTATTCAAAATATGGGGTAAAGCGGAATATACTTTGGCCAATTGGAAGTCATTTGTTTGATTTTAACCAACAAGGTATCCCTTGGCTCGATCGTCCCAATGCTTTAGCTACTTTAGAACAACATCCAGACTTTAAATCGTTCCCTCAAGACACACAAAATGAGCTTCGCCGATTTGTAAAAGATGGTTATATGGTACTGAAGGGATTTTTTTCCCCACAACAAGTAGCTCGACACAATGAAGAGATTGAAAAAGGCTTGCAAAACCAATCCCTTTTTTTCAACTATACCGGCCGCAAGATTATGGAGGCTTACAAAGCTTCTGCATTCATCGACAAGGAATTTTTCCGCAATGCTGAATTGCTTCGTTTGTTGAATTTTACCATGGGAAAAAAAGTGATTCCCTTTCACACCATTAATTTTAAAGAGGGAAGTGAACAGGCACCGCATTCTGATTTTATACACATGACTACTGCTCCGCAAGGCTACCTAGTGGCCGCATGGACTGCCTTGGAAGATGTTAGTACAGCTAATGGAACGCTAGTATTTTACCCAGGTTCTCATCGACTACCTTATATCATGGCCAATGATTACTCTTCCGGCAATACAAAGTGGTTGATAGGAAATGAAAGCAACAAACAATATGAGCAAAAGATGGCAAGCATCATTGAAGAAAAAGGATTGAAGCCACATTATTTTGAAGGCCAAGCCGGAGATGTCTTCGTCTGGCACGCCAATCTCATCCATGGTGGTAGTCCGATTCTAGAAGAAGGAAGGACTCGTAAAAGTATGGTGGCTCATTATTTTACAGAAGAAGTTATTTGTTTTCATGAGATGTCTCAGCGGCCTGCGTTGATATCAAAAAGAAGTATTGAAACTTAAATCCCAATTAAAAAGTTATATTTAAACTGCTAAGTTAAATACAAGCTAATATGGAGTTAAAACTCAAAATAGGATATAAAGAATTATTGGAACTGATAAAACAATTACCTGCAAGTCAGCTTATAAAGCTCAAAGCAGAATTATCTGATGATTTGATTGAAGAAAAGTCCCAAAATGAACAGCAAAGTTTTCAAGAACTTTTGCTTAATGGTCCAGTCATGGAAGAACAACAGTATCAACAGTTTTTAGACCATAGAAATTCTTTTAATCAATGGAGAATGGATTAATTTGTTTAGATACTTCTATATTGATTGAACACTTCCGTAAAAAGAATAAAGCAAACTCATACCTTTTTAAGCTTACTCAACACTATTTTCATTTTGCAGTTTCTGTAATTACACAATATGAGATCTATGTTGGAAGTAACCAAGATCAAGATCCATTTTGGGATCAATTCTTTGAAGTTAGCAACTTTAAATGAGAAGCATTTTAACAGAATTGAAGGAATAGAGTTGATTTCATTAAATGACATATAGACTTATATTATTCCTATTAATATGCTCAGAAAAATCTATTACTATCTCCCACCCAATGCCCGATTCATCGCTCGTAAATTGTATTACACGCCTATTGATTTATGGGATAATATTACAGGCAAACGCTCTGACATGGTCCCTCCTAAAGGTATGGTTTATACCGGGTCCGGAGATTTTGTACGACAAGGCGAACGAATCAAGAAGAACTTGATTGAACTAACGGATTTAAAACCTGAGCACCATGTCTTAGATATTGGTAGTGGAATAGGTCGCCTGGCAGTAGCTTTGACCTCTTTTTTGAATGAAAAAGGCAACTATGAAGGCTTTGATGTGGTAAAAGCAGGAGTAGAATGGTGTCAGAAGAGGATTACCCCTAAGCATCCTCAGTTCAACTTCAAGTATGTCGATCTTAGCAATGATTTGTATAAATCATCCGGAGATTCTGCTACAGAATTTATTTTTCCTTATGAGGATGATCAATTTGATCGAGTAGCGCTCATCTCTGTTTTTACCCATATGCTACCTGATGAAGTAGCCCATTATTTGAAAGAAATAACAAGAGTATTGAAGCCCGGAGGAAGATGTTTTGCTACTTTTTTTGTGTTAACAGAAGACTCGGAATCAGAGATGAAGAATAGTGCCTTCCAATTCAAGCATCAACATGAACATTTTGCTTTGATGGATGAAAAAGTGAAAGCTGCTAATGTGGCATTTAAGTTAGATTATTTAGAAAAGATTAGTAAAGAAGCTAAGTTGGAAATGGAACAATTATATCCTGGATATTGGTTCAAAGGACAAAATCAAATTAATGCCAGAGATTTTCAAGATATAGTGATCTTTAAGAAGAAGATATAAACTAGAGCACGAGCAATGCTTGTTCCCTAGTTTATATTTGTTTTATTCAAGCGGGCAATAGCTTATTTATAAATAATAAGCTTAACTATTACTTTTTCAAAAATCGTTGTGTAGCAACACCTTTTGCATTAACCAATTGCAAGAAATAAATACCAGTATTCAAATCGCTTACCTGATATTGATTTCTATTTTCTCCTCTGTTTAAGGTGATCTCATTAGTTCTGATCAAGCGTCCTGTTTGATCGATGATGCGCAATTGAAAATCATCGCTTTCCTCCATGTTGACATTCATATTGATCGCGTCAGCTACTGGATTCGGATAAATATTCCAGTCAAGGTCTAAGGTAGCTACGTCAAAGACGCTGGAAGCAACTTCTTCAGAGATCGTCAATGGACTTGTCAAAGTCGCAACTTCATCTCCACTGGTACCGGATCCGTTTACAGCATTACCAACTGCATAAAAGCTTACATTACCAGTGCCGTTAGCAGGTGCCATCCAATCAATCTCAAAAGATTCTGTCGTCAACCTTTGTCTTTGCTCAAAATACAATCGGTCACTAACTGTAGTAATTCTTGTTCCACTTGGTTCGTTCATAAAAGTACCTGCATTTGCATTATCACTATCAACCAATGCAACAGACTGGAAGCCATAACCTGTTGGGCTAGTCGTAGTATTAATAGTTACACGGAATTTGTATGTTTCACCAGGAATATAGCTGGTAACTACCTGACCGTCTTTTCTCAATTGAGCGGTTACGGAAGTTCCAAAGTTTCCACCTTGATGACAATTCGCACAAGTACCATTAGCTACAGGAGATCCCGTTCTGTCAGCTCCCTGAGAAGCACCTGCCCCTGAGGAGTTGCTGGTAAAAAGGAAAGCTCCAAAACCAAGTAATAACGAGAAGTAAAAAAACCTTTTCATAAGTAATGTTTAAATGCCCAAAAATTTGATTTCCTTCTCCCTAATCAGAGAAGACATCAAAGGGACAATACTATGACAAAAAGGTTTAATTGAATTTTGAAAGATTAAGTCCTTATTCTGACAAAAAACTTTTCTCGGGTCTTTTTCCCTTAACTCCGCGGTAATGATCATGAATAATTGCTAGGTCTTCTTCTATATTTCCAGAAGGATAAAGTAATTTTCCAAAGTCAACCTCCTTATTCCCATAATCAAACTTCACCAAACAAACCGGAATATTTGCACCTAAGGCCATATAATAAAATCCTGTCTTTAACTTTTCAACCTTACTGCGAGTACCTTCAGGTGCAACAGTTATTACCAGCTCTTCTTCTTTTTTAAATATATCTATAACAGCATCCACAAATTTGGTTCGTTTATCTCTGAATACAGGATACCCCCCTAAACTCTTAAAAATCCAGCCAAAGGGAGGCTTAAATAAGGAAGACTTTCCCAAGTATTTTATGTCTTGCTTTAAAGCTTTTCTCACCAATAACCCTAGCGGGAAATCCCAATTAGAAGTATGAGGAAGAACGATTATAATAAATTTCTTTATTTCCTCCGGATACCGCCCGGTAATTTTCCATCCCAATAAGTTCAATAACCATTTGCTAAATCCAGTTGATATCATATGCTTATAAGTCCGTTTTCTCAAAAAGAATTCAACTGTAAAGCTAAGAAGCTGCTAAAACAAAATATAATACTCTGTCAAATAAGATAAAAGATTTTTCTATGGTCCCAGCTCACAGAAAAAATGATAGATTTTAGTAACCAATACAGGTTTTATACCGTATTTTAACAAGAGTTTGAAATAATTGGTAATTTCAATTTCATCTCCCCTCTAATTACATAATCAAGGCTAATAACAAATCATTCATTTTTCATCTAGAAATTGTACCGACTTGCATAATACTTCTTATCTCATAGTGTGCTTAATGATAGTAATGGGCTTTTTGAATAAGTCAATTGCACAAAGTGACGAAACGAAACTAGAGCTTTCTTTCTCTCATCAAGGCGGTTTTTACAATGATAGTATTTCAATAAGTCTATATGCAAGCGACGCTTTTATTTATTACACCTTAGATGGTAGCCTTCCCACTGAGTATTCACAAAAATTTACTACCGAACTAAATATCCACTCAACAACAGTGATCAGGGCGATAGCCATTAATGAAATAGGCAAGAGAAGCAAGGTGGAAGGCCATACTTATTTCATTAATGAGCCCAATACTTCTTTTCCAACTGTTTCATTAGCCATACCTCCAGACTTACTTTTTAATCCAGAAAGTGGCTTGTTTATGCAAGGTGCACACGCCAATGATAGTTTGTATTCAAAACCCGGAGCCAACTTCTGGTCCCGCAGAGAAATGCTCATCCACACAGAAATGTTTGATATAGATCAGAGCTGTTTTTTTAATAGCGAAAGTGGACTTAGGTTATTTGGTGGTATGAGTAGGTTGTTTCCACAAAAATCATTGAGCATTGTCGCAAGAGATAGATATGGAAAAAAACGTATTCGTCATCGTGTATTTGGAAAACAAGGCCTCAAGTCTTTCAAGTTTCTGGTTTTACGAAATTCAGGTAGCGACTGGGGAAAGAGTCACCTTAGAGATGCTTTCATGACTAAAATTGTCTCACACTGGGATATGGAGATGCAGGATTACCAGCCGGCACATGTATATATCAATGGAAGTTATTGGGGAATATATAATATCCGTGAAAAAGTAAATAAATACTTCCTGGAAGATCATACCGGAGTAGATCGCGAACACATCGACCTGATAGAACATAAGATCACTTTAAAAAAGGGTTCAAGCAGACATTATCGCCAAATGTTGGCATTCATTGAAAATAATAGCCTGGCTGATCCTACCAATTATGCTCACTTGGGGCAACTAATGGATATTGACAACTTCAGGAATTATCAAATAGCACAAATTTATTTTGATAATCGTGATGCTGGCGGAAACATAAAGTTTTGGCGTCCACAAACAGCTAATGGAAAATGGCGGTGGATATTATTTGATACAGATTGGGGTTTTGGTCTACATGATTCTTTGGCTTATCAACACAACTCTTTAGCCTTTCATACCGAACCAGATGGCCCTAAATGGCCCAATCCTCCCTGGAGTACGCTGATACTAAGAAAGCTTTTAGAGAATCCAAGGTTTGAAAGAGAATTTGTAAATGGCTTTGCCGATCATCTCAATTCTACATTCCATTCCCGAAGAGTAGAAGAGATATTGGATCAACAATACAAAGCCATTTTACCAGAAATGCCTCGCCAATTAGATAGATGGAATTTAGGAGAAAAAACCTGGCAGAAGCAAATCAATATCATGCAAAAGTTTGCACAGCATAGGCCTGCCTATATGTGGACATTTCTGGAAGAAAAATTCAATACAGGAGCTCATAAATGGATTAGAGCCAGTACTTCTGTTGGTGGGCAATTAATTATCAACAACAATATTGAAGTAGATCAAAAAGGCTATAGAGGAAAATATTATGAGAATTATCCCATTCACATTAAGGCTGTACCCAATTATGGTTATCGATTTTCACATTGGGAAGGCATCAATTTGAGTGCTGCAGTACAGGAATTTCAACTCAACCTAAAAGAAGATTTTTACCAAATTAAGGCTGTTTTCGTGCCATATATTCACCCCATGGCAGAAAAAATAGTGATTAATGAAGTATGTCCTCGCAATAATAAATCTTCAGATTGGATAGAACTTTACAATAATAGCGACGAACCCGCCTACCTCTTAGATTGGGTTTTAACAGATAAGAGCAATGAATTTAGGCTACCAAAAGCAAAAATAGATCCTTACAGCTACTTGATTATCTGTCAGGACTCAGCAAAGTTTGTCAATCATTATCCCAACTCCTACAATGTGATTGGAGGACTCCCTTTTGGACTAAATAAAGTAAATGAAACCATTGGCCTTTACGCAGGCCTCAATGCTATGATCGATAGTATCTCCTATTCGATGGAGCCACTTGATACCAATTTTACCATCAATTTATTACTACCCAATCTCAATAATGGCGACCCAGAAAATTGGACGGTCCAGTTCAATGATGGCACTCCCGGTACGGCCAATCCTTTTTATGTTGAAAGCCGAATTAGAAAAGTACAAAGGCTTTGGATGCAACTAGGACTGGGAATAGCTATTATTTCAATTTGCTTTTCTTTACTATATTTTAGGCATAAAAAGTTGATTTAATCCATTCCCAAACTTCCCTTATAAAACTTATCGAATCTGTGATTTGTATCTAAATTAGTCTAGGGATGAGATTTTAGGGTAATAAATGGATTCAAGCTTAAACAATGCTAGTATGAAAATTACAGATATAGTCAATCCTTTCACCAGAAATAACCGAAATAATACTGTTAATGATGACTTAGGTTTTGGTAGCAAGCTTACTGCTGATGGTGGAAGACTAGTCAACAAAGACGGTACTTTCAATATTCACAGAAGAGGGCAAAGCACTTATACACCTTATCAATGGGCAGTAGAAATCAGTTGGGCGGAATTCATTGGTGTTGTGACTGTCTTTTTTTGTATCACCAATGCCTTGTTTGCATTTGGCTTTATGATGTTGGGAGTAGAAAATATTTCGGGTATTGAATCAAGTAGTTTTTTAGGTAATTTTTGCAGTGCTTTCTTTTTTAGTGTACAGACTTTTACTACTGTCGGTTATGGGAGTATGAGTCCGCTTAATGTCCCAACCCACCTCTTAGCTTCTATTGATGCATTGGTTGGATTATTGACTTTTGCGCTTGCTACTGGCTTATTATTTGCCAAGTTTGCAAAACCTAAAGCACAGTTGATCTTCAGCGAATTTGCTATAATGGCTCCCTACAAGAAAAATAAATTTAGAAGTTTTCAATTCAGAATAGCCAACCTCAGGAACAATAAAATCATTGATGCGGAAGCAATATTGACGATGACTTGGCTCAAAGAATGTCCTGATGGTAACGTCAGACAGTTTGCCAATCTTGAATTGGAACGTACTAAAGTAGCCTTACTTCCTTTAAACTGGACCATTGTACATCCTATCACAGCTGAAAGTCCGCTGTATGGAAAAGCAGAATATGAGATAGAAGCAATGGATGTAGAATTCATTGTGCAAATCAAAGCTTTCGATGAAACTTTTGCTCAACAAGTTAATGCACACAGTTCTTACACTTTTAAAGAAATTAAATGGAATAAGAGTTTTGAAAGAATGTACTACAGTTCCAACGGAAAAACCATTCTTAATCTGGATATGATAGATGATGTAAGAGATGCTATGCTACCAAGCTTCGATAAAAAGTAAGTTTCTCCTAAGGTTATTTCAGCATAACCTCATATCCTAAAGTAAACATTTCCAATCTTTTTTATATTCCTCCCGTGGTAAAACTTGAGTCTGTCAAATATTATTTTTAGATTAGCCGAAAAATATTTTATTGCTAACATGATTCTTGAGTTTGACATTTCAAATACTGAGGAAAATTATCTGAAATCAATATTTAAAATTTGTGAAAAATCTGATGCGCCAGCTAGCAACAATGCCATTTCAATTGAAATGAATACCAGTGCTGCTTCTGTATCAGATATGATCAAGAGACTTTCTAAAAAAGGTTATATCCATTATGAGAAATGGAAGGGTGTAACGCTTACTGATAAAGGTCAATTGATTGCCACCCGCCTCATTAGGAAGCATCGCCTTTGGGAAGTCTTTCTGGTTAATTATCTAGACTTCACCTGGGATAAAGTGCATGAAATCGCGGAGCAATTAGAGCACATTAAGTCCGAGGAGTTAATAGAACGACTAGACGAATTTTTAAATTTCCCACAATTCGATCCACATGGGGATCCTATCCCTGATGCGAATGGCAACTTTACCTTTAGAACACAAATTTTGCTTTCAGAACTAAAAGAAGGAGAGCCCGGAGTAATTGTCGGTGTGCAAGACCACACACCTGAATTTCTTCAATATCTCGAAAGAATGTCACTCATACTAGGAACAGAAATAGAGATGATTGAAAAATTTGAATACGATGAATCTGTAAGAATCAAGTTAGCGCCAGATAAAGAACAAACACTTTCAAAAAAGGTAAGTAACAATGTATTCGTACAAAAGAAATAACCCAATGAGACTACTTTGCCTAAACCTATTCTTATGTTTTTTCTTCTCTAGTGTTGTCCAATTACAGGCACAAGATGAAAAACCATTAGTAGTAGCTACAGCCTCTATTTTTGCCGATATGGCAGAAGTTATTGGAGGAGACCTGATTGATGTTCAATCAATTGTCCCTATAGGAGGAGATCCACATATTTATGAACCTACACCCAAAGCAGCTAAGTTGGCAGCAGACGCTGATCTTATCCTAAGGAATGGATTGACTTTTGAAGGATGGCTCAACGAGCTGATTGATAATTCAGGTACCGAAGCTTTAATTGTGAAAATAACTGAAGGCATTGATCCTATAGAAAGTTCTACTTACGAAAACTCATCTGATCCACATGCATGGATGGATGCACAAAATGGTTTGATTTATTTTGAAAACATTAAAAACGCATTAAGTCAAATTGATAGCAGTAATGCTGACATCTATGAGTTTAACTACAATGTTTATCGCCAACAGCTAATTGATGTAGACACTTTTATCGAAAGAAGCATAAGAAGCATACCACTCAGTCAGAGAATATTAATTACTTCTCACGATGCTTTTCGATATTATGGCAACCGTTATGGAATAAAAGTGGAAGCCCTTTTAGGAACTTCAACCGATGCAGAAGAACAAACATCAGATGTAATAAGGCTTTCTAAAGTCATAAAAGAAAACAACATCCCTGCTGTTTTTATAGAAAGCACTGTTAACCCTAAAGTGCTAAAACAGTTGGCAACAGATAATAAAGTAGTTATTGGGGGGCAATTATTTTCTGATTCAATAGGTGATGAAGAGAGTGATGCGCCTACTTATTTAGAAATGCTTAAATACAATACTACAACCATTGTCAATGCTCTAACTAGAGAAATGGATGACCAACAGTTAAAGGAAGCCCAAAGAGAATCTTCCGGTAATTATTTATATTATTTGGTGGCTGTAGTGGCTTTGCTGGGAATCGTTTTAATAGGTGCTCAACTATCTAAATAACATATTATTTTAGGTATGAACCAAAGCTGTATAGTTGCGATAAATAACATTTCTGTCTCTTATGATGATCATCTTGTATTATCAAATGTTGATTTACAAATAGAAAGTGGTCAAATCTATGGGATAGTTGGTCCCAATGGAGCCGGTAAGTCTACTCTATTCAAAGCTATATTGGGCTTATTAGAAATTGATAATGGTTCTATTTCTGTTTTTGGAGAAAATATAAAACAAGTAAGAAAAAGATTGGTCTATATTCCTCAAAGGAGCGACATCGATTGGGGTTTTCCCGCAACGGTACTTGATGTTGTCGTTATGGGCAGATATCCTCACAAAAAACTCCTTCAAAGAATCAATAAAAAAGACAAAGAAATTGCACTTGACGCATTAGATAAAGTTGGGATGCTAAGCTTTCAAAACCGGCAAATTGGACAATTGTCTGGTGGACAACAGCAAAGAGTCTTTATCGCACGTGCGCTCTGCCAAGATGCAGATTTACTATTATTGGATGAACCCTTTGTTGGAGTGGATGCAGTCACTGAAGAAAACATTATGGAAATACTTAGCGATCTGGCTAAAGAAGGCAAAAGTACTTTAATGATTCATCACGACTTAGCCTCTGTCCTCAAGTATTTCACTAAAACCATTTTGATTAATAAAAAAATAATTGCGTCGGGGCCTACTAGAGAGGTCTTCACACAAGAAAATGTGGCTATAACCTATGGAGCTACTGTAAAGCAGTAAAAAATCATTTCTCTCTTATTATCTACTAATTCTATCCAAACCAGCTTTGGCTTGTTGGTGTAAGCCGTTGCGATATTCCGATGGTTGAATCTCTAAGCACAACTCGAAGTACTCTTTTGATTTGGCATAAATTTTTTGTTTTTCGTAAATAATCCCGCCCTGTAAGGCAGCATTACAAGCAAAATAATAAGGTGAAAATTTTCCAAGCTGTATGGTCCTGTTGTAGTAAAAGACAGCCTGGCTATATTGCTTCAAACCATGCGCTACCCTTCCAGAACGATAAAAAAACTCTAATTGGTCTTTCTGATCCGTTAGTCCTTTAAAATCTATTTTTTTAAGTTCAGCTTCTGCCTTTTTAAAATATGCCCCATCAAAAAGCAAACGTGAATTGATCAAGTGGATATTGGGAATTTTCTTTTCATTCGCTGCTTGCAAAGCACTGATATCATCTCCGGTCAATGCTTTTCCTTTATCCATGCAATGACTCATATAGCGATAATAGGTCATGTGATCATTTTTTTGCAGCGCGTGCCAAGCCAATTTTTGGTAGGCATCTTTGATAAAATTTCGTCCTTTGTAATGATTTACATACTTCAGTAAATAGACATCCGCATCCACATCTAGTCTCCTTAACTTT
The DNA here is from genome assembly GCA_038530915.1 of Bacteroidota bacterium. GTDB lineage: Bacteria > Bacteroidota > Bacteroidia > Chitinophagales > Saprospiraceae > JANQPA01. Next base: position 5,029 of record JBCBCD010000002.1, on the reverse strand, counting down.
GCCACCCCCAACAAGTAATCTGTAAAATAAAAAGGATTATACTGGTTTGACTTTGGCTTGTTTTCCAATATTTCAATTGCTTTATCATTTCTTCCGCTTCGCATGGCTATGGTCGCTAGCAACATAGCATGCATAGGGCTATTTTCAGGGCGAAAATTGGCAGAAAGTACTTCCCATGCACTTTCAGGTTTATTCTCTAAATGCATGAGGATAAGTGCATAATAGACTAAGGTTTCTTCTTCAAAGAGGAAATCTTGATGTTTAGCGGCTTCAAGTACCGCTTTAATTTCTTCGCGACCTTGCTTTATAGAACCTTTAAGTCCTGAAATAAGGCTTACCCCCCATTTGTAGGCATCAGGGATAGTACCTGCAAGAGCATGAAGCAAACCCAGGTTCTTATCATTAGGTAAAAAATCAGGAAAAAGCTCCTTATTTTTTTTTAACAACTTATGAGCCTTGCTTATGTCATTAAAAGCTCCCAAATATTCTTCAAACTTAATGCGTACCATCGCCCATTGCATTCGAATATCTGCCTGTAAATACAAGTAATAAGGAGAATTATTATCGCTGCTTTCCAATAGCTTCAAGCGTTCTTTTTTAATTTGCTTGCTTGCCTCAAAAGCATTTTGGTCTTCATCAATAAAAAGGGTCAGACACTGTATATAATTTTCAAGATGAACAACCACCATGTTGTCAGGCTCTTGCATTTTTAGCAATTGAATCTGCTCCTTAGCTTTGATAAACTTTAAACTGATAATATTGTGGTAAGTATCTTTTGCCAGATCGCTATACTCAATCTGACTGGCTTTTAAACCAGAAACAGTACTTAGGAATAGGAAAATAGATAGGCACTGTCTCCTAGTGAAGATCATTTGTTTTTAGTTTTTGGGAAAAGTAGATATATGAAAGATTGAAAAGGCAAAGCTTTTTCAATCTTTCATGCTAAAAGTTATACGTTCTGCGTCTCTTCTTTATCTTCCATAATGTTCGTATCTACGAGAATACGGCCACAGTGTTCGCATACAATAATCTTCTTTCTCATAGAAATCTCCAACTGCAATTGAGGTGGAATCTTATTGAAACAACCGCCACAAGAATTTCTTTCAACATTAACTACAGCTAAGCCATTTCTATAGCTTTTCCTAATGCGATCATAAGCATAAAGCAATCTATCTTCAACTACTTTTCTTGCTGTTTCAGAACTGGCTTTCAATTCAGCTTCCTCTTTTTCAGTGTTAGAGATGATTTCAGTCAACTCCACTTTTTTCACATCCAATTCTTTTTGCTTTCTATCTCTTCTTTCTTTTGTTGCAGTTAGTGTATCCTGCTTAGCTTCTACTTCTTGTTGAGCTTGGCGAATTTTTTTCTCAGATAATTGAATTTCGAGTTTCTGAAGTTCTAATTCTTTGGTTAAAGCTTCAAACTCACGATTATTCTTAACATCATCCAATTGCCTTTGATATCTTTCAATTAAAGCTTTAGAATCATTGATATTCCCGTTGTGTTTGTTAATATCATTTTCTAAAGCACCCACCGTGTCTTCTAGTCTTCTAACTCTTGTGTGAAGACCTTCAATTTCATCTTCCAAATCGCTCACTTCCATAGGCAACTCTCCTTTCAAAATTTCAAGTTCGTCCAACTTGGAATCAACCATTTGTAAGCGATAAATATTTCTTAGCTTTTCTGCTACTGATAATTCCTTTGCCATATGCACAAATATTTTAGAATTGTCTTTTTAAAAGTAATAAGAAACCGGGTTAGTAGTATGCTCTGTTTTATAAACTGCAAAACTACTAAATGTTTTAGTAATAATCTCGTGTAATAAGTCTATTGTAAATTGTTCACTCTCAAAATGTCCAATATCAGCGATTACAATCTTCCCATCAGCATCAAAAAACTCATGATATTTATAATCTGCCGTCACAAAGAAGTCTGCTCTCTTTCTCAATGCATCCTTCAGCAAAAAGCTGCCCGCTCCACCACAAAAAGCTACGGTTTGAACTGCTTTATTCAACAACTTAGTATGTCTTACCACTTTGGCACCCATGCTATTCTTCAAAAGTTCCAGAAAAGCGTGTTCTGAGATGGCTTCCTCTAATCTTCCAATCATACCTGATCCTACCGCATTGGACTGATTAGAAATACCATAAATAACAGGATCTATTGAGTCATTGGAGTCATCTCTTTGAATCATTCTTTTTACCTCTCCTATTCTTCCCTGATCGACCACCAACTGAAATAGTAGTTTCTCTCCATGCCCATTCAGTAAAGTAGGTGTATAGCCTTTATCTGTTAATTCATTGATTACCTCTTCCTGTTGAGTAGCATTTAATTCAAATTGTATGATATTACTCACTCTTTTTGGTGCAAGTATCTTTAAATCCTTTAACCCCAATCGCTGACCTATTTTTGTATTCACACCATTGTGTAATACATTATCCAAATTGGTATGAATGGCATAAATAGCAATATCGTTTTTGATGGCCTTAATGATCGTCCTTTCCACATAATTTTTTCCGGTAATTCGTTTCAAGCCTTTAAAAACGATGGGGTGATGTGCTACAATTAGATTGCAAGACTTTTCTATAGCCTCATCCACCACTGTTTCTATGCAATCCAGTGAGCAAAGTACCCCTGTAACCGCTCTAGAAACATCCCCGGTAAGAAGGCCAGCATTATCATAGCTTTCTTGATAGGAATTGGGAGCCACCTTTTCCAATGCTCTAATAACTGCGCTTATTTTTTCAGCCATATCTTATACATTTACCACGAACGAATCTTGTTTTCCAAAGCAGTGGTAGAATAACCTTCCACAAAAGCCAAGGTCTTGACTTCACCACCTGCCTTTTGTACGATGTCAGCTCCTACTATTTCCTCAATCTTATAATCTCCGCCTTTGACCAATAAGTCAGGTTTTATCATTTTTATCAACTCATAAGGAGTATCCTGATCAAAAATCACAACTGCATCCACAAACAATAAACTCGCTAATAAGGCCAATCTATTTTTTTCATCCTTTATGGGTCTATGCTCCCCTTTTAAACGTGCAACTGATGCATCTCCATTTACCCCAATAATTAATTTATCGCCCAGACTACTTGCCTCAGCCAAATAATAAAGATGACCGTAGTGAATCAAATCAAAACATCCATTTGTAAATACGACTTTACAGCCAGCCTGTTTCCATAATTCCGACTGATAAGTCATTTGATCCCAACTGAATATTTTTTCCTGAACTAGTGAAAACTTCATGATTCCTGTTCTTGCTTGCTCCAAGAAGGAGTATAGTTTTTGTTAATGATTGGTAGCGCAATAAGTGATAAAACGCCAAGAAAAACATTGCAGCCTAATTGAATGCTGAAGAATGCAATATTTGAAAAGGAAAATGCATCATTAGGATCTATTCCATACATCTGTAAGGCAGTTTGGACCAGGAAATGATAAGAACCCATTCCACCAGGTGAAGGCACCACTATGCCCCAGCCACCAAAAATAAAAACCAATAGTCCCGACAAAGCCGACAAATGAGATGTAGGTGCAAAGGCAAAAAAGCACATATAGGTCATTAAATAATACATCAACCAAATATTGATAGAATGCAATACAAACAACCAAGGCCTTTCTAATTTCTGTATGGTTTTTATTCCCTCAATAAATCCTTGTACCAATTTCATTACCCGTTCAAAAAGCTTAGTAGCCATTATTCTTTTTCTGAAAAAGAAAAAAATGCCCCCAAAGAATACAGCTAGTAAGATTCCATAGAGTGCTAAGCGTTGTAGTCCACCCAATTTTTCTGTTACAGACACATTCTCATCTACAAAGGTCGCTATCGTATTAAACTCAAGTAAAACAGCTAATCCAGTAACCAATAAAATACTTATCACATCTACTATCCTATCAACTACAATGGTCCCCATGACTTTCTCTACGCCTATTTTTTCATATTGAGACAGGGTAGCAGCTCTAACGATTTCACCCATTCTGGGAATTCCCAGGTTAGCAAAATAACCTATAAAAATAGACAGTAAGCTATTGACAAATCGAGGTTGATAGCCCAAAGGCTTAATCAACATATTCCATCGGATGGCCCTACTTACATTACTTATTGTAAACAAACATAAAACAACTAAAATCCAGAAATAATTGGCTGTTCTAAAATCGTTGATGACTTTTTTTAAAAGGCTGCAATCTTCTTCAGCGATGCCTCTCAAACCACATTCTTCCTGGAAGGCAGCATTTTGATTAACGTATAGAAGATATAATATACCTACTCCAATACTTAGGAAAAAAAGAAATTTCAGAAAGTTCTTTAGTTGCTCTTTCAAGATCCTTGATTTAATTCTAAGTGCTTATTCACTCGATAATAGCTGCGAAAGTAACTAAATTATCTTATTGTGTTCATCTACCATAACGACTTGAGGTTCAAATTTTTTCGCTTCTTCAAAATCCATCAAGCCATAACAGATAATGATTACTACATCGCCCACTTGAACTCTCCTGGCAGCTGCACCATTCAGGCAAATTACTCCGGAGCCTTTTTCACCTTTGATTACATAGGTTTCTAATCTTTCACCATTGTTGTTGTTGACAATTTGAACCCGCTCCCCTTCAATAATATTGGCAGCTTCCATTAGTTCTTCGTCAATGGTAATAGAGCCTACATAATTTAAATTTGCTTCTGTAACTGTGGCTCTGTGTATTTTTGATTTAAATCTTTGTATTAGCATTTGTGTATTATTGAGATTAAGGCTGCAAAAATCAGCTAAATGTTTTACAAATCAAACATGAGGTATCCCAAATTTTGTAATAAGTTCCATTAGTCTAAGGTCGAATCGTCCTACGGACTGTCTAATTGAATTTCCTGCGGAAAATCTGTCGAAGATTAAGTATTCGCTATTATGCAGCTAATTATACTGTGAAATAAATTATTTAAGCTTATGAAGCCAACTTATGTGAGCTAAGTAATGGTCAAAGAATAATAAGCTCATCAACCTAAATAATGCGTTCTGCACAAAATGCAGCAACAAAT
>JBCBCD010000001.1:0-30220 GCA_038530915.1 Bacteroidota bacterium | reverse complement strand
ACAGCACTCATACTTGTTCTGTACAATCTTGATTTACCTGACTTGGAGAGTCTTAGTCCTCGCTCTTAATGGACAGCACTCATACTGAAGGAAAGGACTATATGGCTCTCAACGCAGCTTGTCTTAGTCCTCGCTCTTAATGGACAGCACTCATACTTGGTCTTCCGACTCAACGACAATGAGTCAGAAGAGAGTCTTAGTCCTCGCTCTTAATGGACAGCACTCATACCTCTTTGGGATTAGACTTTCGCGTTAAAGGTTTCGTCTTAGTCCTCGCTCTTAATGGACAGCACTCATACAGGAAATCAAGATGCTATAGCAGCACTTGAAAAATGGTCTTAGTCCTCGCTCTTAATGGACAGCACTCATACCCGAAACATCAGAATTCTTTACTGATTTGGGGACAGGTCTTAGTCCTCGCTCTTAATGGACAGCACTCATACCGCAAAGAATTTTAATATGTTCATTATTAATTGTAATTGTAAAACTTACACATAACAATTTACACCCAACCATTGCGTGTACACCTTGTTTCGACAGCGTTTTTTTGAAAGTTTTTTTCACAATTTGCATTTTTAACATAACAACTTATTGCAATATAAATTAAACAACCTTCTGATTTCCAGCAATTTACCCAAAAACATAAAACAAAAAATAGATTTATTTTTTCATATATGAGCTTTTTCTGGCATTAGCCTAAGTTAGCATGTGTTTGTATATCATAACCATAACTTTATGTAGCATTTTATACTTTTCTACTTAACATAATGATAAAACAATTTATTGCATTTAATTAGTTACAATATCAAAGTGCTCTTCTCTCCGCTTAATTCTTCCGGGTCAAAATTTCTGATCCCGTAAATCCGCATGCGTTGTACTTGTTCTTTGTCGACAGCAATAATAATACAGCTGTCTTGTGGATCGCCTTTGGAAGCTATTTCCTGAGCTATCCAATTTTCCAATTTTGTCAAAGAACTTTTATTAGCTGATCCTAAATATACGGATTTATTGATTCGATCCAGACCATATTTTAGGATTTCTTTCCCCAAACGTGCACGCAGGGAATCTTTAGAAATGTCGTAACAGATTAGATAAGGCATTGTTGGTTTATGAGTTTATTGGTTGATGTGGTTAGAAGAGGGTTAGGGGGTTAGAAGGTTAGGGTTGAGTATATTAAATTAACCTTCTCCTCCTCTAAGTTTCTAGACTCAATCTGGAAGTTTAAAGCTATAAGTAGCTACTTTCAAATGGGTGGAGTCAGCCAGCAGACTATATTCCTGGAGGCTGGGATCTACTTTTTTACAAAGGATCAAGCCATAACTTTTCTCGGCTTCTTTGTGCTTTATAAATTGATCAAAAAGTCGCATGTACATATCCATTTGACCAAGGTCGCGATGGCTGAGGGCTTCCTTTTTGAGATCTACCAAAACGTAGGCTTTTAAATGAGCATTATAAAAGACCAAATCGATGAAATAAGGCTTCCTGCTAGGAGCTACTATCCGTTTTTGTCGAGCTACAAAAGTATAGCCAGCACCCAATTCTAACAAGGTGTTTTCAATCTTTGTTAGCAACTTTTTTTCAAGCATTTGTTCGGTCCATTGCGGGTCAATTTGAATGTATTCCAGTATATATTGGTCTCTGAATATCTGCTCTACTCTACTGATCCGATGATACAAGTCAGATTTGATTTGTCGTTGTAGCACTTTACAGCTCCAATGATGAATGGCAGCTTGTTCGGTATAAAACGCTCTTTCCTTTTTGTCCTCTAGTTTCATCAGTTGACAATAATGGGTCCATGAAAGCGTAGCGTGCAAAAGGCTTGACTTGGGCCATAACTCGATCAGCTTCAATAATCGTTGTAGTTTTTTCTTATTGAGATGCCTTGCTAGTGATTCAGGAATCAAATCCAGTAGATAGAAAACATCCTCAGGAGATTCTAGCACTTTTCTTGCCAATAAAAGAGACAGGTATCGCCCCAATTCCCAATAAGTATTAATGTGCAACCTATTGGCGTACATGGGTTGTTTGAAAACAATTTGGTTGATTTGATTAAAAGCTTTTGTGTTTATTGTTTGGATCATTGAAACGTATGTTGTTTAAAAGATAAAAAGGATTCAATACTGATTTAAGCATCAAAGGAATCTTCAAGAAAAAGCAAATTCTGACCTGACAAGACCGATAAAGTAATGTTAGATTAGAGTATAACAGCATGAGAGCATGACAGCATAATAGCATAATAGCATGACAGCATAACAGCATAACAGCATAACAGCATAACAGCATAATAGCATAATAGCATAACAGCATAACAGCATGACAGCATAATAGCATGACAGCATGACTAAAAACTGCTTCTAATGCGTTGTGCGAGTTGGCCTGCCAGATAATGTATGTGGTTTTTGACACTCGCCTCTTGGTCTAAAAAAATAAGTTTCGATCGCATGAAGTCATTGAATACCGGTATGAAATGCGCTTTTCCTTCTTTATTTAAAAAGATGCCATATCTGTTTTGTGTAAATTGGCTTTTCTTCAGTGTTCCCTCATAGCACTGTTTTACTAATAAAAGATCCACCCAAGGTCGAAAAGGCTCAATTAGATCAAATGACAAAGTCGGTTTGTCGTGTGCATCAACATGAAAAATGCCCAGATGTGGGTCTAATCCTACTGCAAAAATTGCACCTTCAACCACAGAATAAAGCATGCCGTATAAATAATTCAGTGCTGCATTGAAGATATCTTTGGCAGGGCGTCGACTACGTTCTGAAAAACCATATACTCGAGGAATGCCATTACCCACCGCCTGCCAATAGATGCGTGCTATACTCCCCTCCACTCCCAGCAAAGAAGGACGAGCTTTGTCTAATATCATCCCACGATAGTTGTCCAGGTTTCTACCGTTGCGTTTGATGCCATTGCTTGCAGTAGTAAGCGCAATGTTGAGACGGCCATTTTTCTGTTTGAGGTATTTGATGGTTTGCAGTTGTTGTTCCGTTTTAATTTCAAACAGACTGACCATCCAGGAGGTTGCTTCCGGAATTTCTGCAAACAGGATCTGTTGCCTGCGCAAGGTAGAAATACTGGAAAAATAAGGGCTCCATAGACGGGCCTGAGGCTTTCCTATGCGGTTAAAAAAAATGATAGGCAGTTGATTATCTACAGCCAGCAATATGGCATCCGTACTGAGTTCAACAGTAGCCGTGATGGCAATACTACTGAGTTTGGCCGGACTAATAGATCGTTCTCCTTTTTCGGAGATGACAAGAAAGGTGCCATTCTTCTTTTGGATTTTTAATCCTTTGGTATCTAAAACGAGTTGCATTGGGTTGTTGTGTAGTGCCAACTTTACGTTCGCATGATTTAAAAAATAGAGAATCGTCAGTTTGAGTCGAGTAATATGCTTTCAAAGCCAATTAGTAAGTGGATCTGCTTGAATGCAGAATAAATTCTGCAGTACCTTTTTTGTTGGAATGAATTCCAAGCTACCTTTTGGGTGAGGCGAATGTAAAATTCGCCCTACGCTAAAGGTTGTAGGGAAATCCTCGCCAGCTCATGGCACCAAACTCTTCTTGTGGTGGAGAAATGGCAGAATAAAAGCTACTTTTGAGTTGCATGTATTCCGGATTAGATTTTCCAAGCACAAAACCAGCAAAATTAATTCGTCCTTTGACTTGTTTTTTGTGCTGCTCTACCCAGTGGGTAGTCAGTTGCCCTTGTTCTTGTTGTGCTTTGACGATGGCTTCCAATTTTTGCAGGTCATCTTTTAGTATTTTCAGAAAATCTGGAGCCAAAGCTACTTTTTCCTTAGAAACCAATAAACCGGTCACTATTTTGGCTTCATCAGGGCCATATACTTTCATTTTCTTTTTGTTGACTTCAAAGCCACATTCTCTCAGAATCGCAATGGTAGAATACATCTTTTCATTGGTAATGACTTGATTGGAGGAAAAACTCATATCATCGGCATAGCGAGAATAGGACCAAAGCATTTGCTGGCAAAAATCAAGCAGTTGCTCATCTAGCGTTCGACAAGCAAGGTTGGATAGTACCGGAGAAGTAGGAGTTCCCATTGGTAGTCTTCCCTGAAAAGTGGTCAGATCAGCCAATAGATCTGCCAATTCTCCTTTAAAATGAAAAGGTGCATTGATAAAGATGGATAGCACCATTTCGCGAGAGATGGAATGAAAAAAATCTTTTATATCGAGATTGAGCAGGTAGGATTTACCCAGATGTTTGCGAGCATTAGATACGACACTGCGTCGATCAGCATCATTCTTTACCGAAGTAACGAAACCATGTACCGCACTGGATTTTTCAAAAACATAAACAGATTGCAGGTAGCGATTGAGCCTGCCCAATACTTTTTTAAGATCCAGATTAGGAGCTTCAATTTCACGTTTGCCTCCGTCTTTTTTAGGGATGGAGAAAGTTTTGTATTGAGGCTGTTGGGCGAGCAGGTACATCCGTTGTGGATCTGTTTTGATCAACTCGCCCATGGCCCTCACACTTTTAATGCTGCAAAAAACGATCTTGTTTTGCAGGTGTTGGTTGCGCGTTTGTTTGTTCAATGTGCAGGATTGTGGTGAATAAAAAAAGTGCAATCCTGGTCTTGAAGTAAATGGCTAAATACTCATACTCATCTTTTGGATTGAATAGCTTGATCCAACCATTGGCCAAATTCACGTTTCTTTTCTTCTAAATACCATTCTATCAAGTTGATATTCTTTACAACATTGATAGATTTGATTCCACGAAAAGCATTGTATAATTCTGACCTTAATTCATTAGCTAATAATTCGCTGGTATAACTACTGTCGAAAAAGAGAAAAATTTCTATTCTTTTGAGTAGCCTTTTAGATTTTTTACTTCCATCTAAAAGTTCTGGCATTAGCTCTTTGATCAATTCATTCAACAGACTATAATCCAATAATATAGGTTCTTCAGTGAATAAACTTGGCTGAGTTATAGTGGCTCGCATAAATAGAGGTTTATATGTAAAGAAGTAAATCAAACTCTGCTTTATGGCATCGAAGCTTCTCTTTAGAGTTCTTAATTATTCTACCCACACTTCCTTGTGGAATGTCTAGGGAGTCAGCAATTTGAGATTGTGTACAGTTAAGTAAATATCTTCTCATTACTTTGTATTCTTTTTCTGTTAGTTTATCTTTCATGAAGTCATAGAAGGACTGTTTTTGGTTATTGAACTTCATTTCGAAGGGCAAACCTACATCATTGTTTCTACTTGCTAATTCTTCATATTGAATACGAGTTTCCTTATCACGCTTGAAATTCTTTGTTTTGTTGATCAAAGCTCTGTACAAGTAAGAATAACCTTTCGTTTTTATACCTTCTCTATATTGATCTTCCTTATCGAGAATATCACAAAAGAGTTCTTGTATCAAGTCTTGAGCAAAATCACTCATAAGCTTGTATCTTCTGGTTAACACCCTGGCGTGTAGATAGAGTTTTTTGTGATGGTCTACATAAATTGCTTCGGCAAGCGACCTCTCACACTGCTTTTCAGATTTCTTACCCTTTTCCATAGTATTTATTTTGAAGTGGATAGATATAAGTAACTTGATTACACTACTTCTACACATGCCAAATGGAAAATATTCTCTTTTAAGATTAAATAATTGTTATAGATACATAGGCTATTTTGAAGATTTTACAACATTAATTTTACATACAGCTTGATTTGCTTGGTAATAATTTTCTAAGAAAAAAGAAGTTTGATCTTTACTTGCATTCAGAACATTTTCTACTTCATAAATAGAATTAAGCTTATCATCTATATATATGTAATGGATTCCCAGAAGTAAGTCATATAGTTCATCCATGTTAAATGTTCCTGCTAGACTTAGTGAATCGAGATATTCTTGTAAGAGGCATTCCGCATTTTCCTCTTGCAAAATAAATGTTAAGTCATCACGGATGGATGGAGACTTAAGGAATAATTCTGGGATATAACTTTTCAGTAAATTATCCAATATTTTTAAAGAAGCGTCCGATGAAGCTCTTACTTCAACAGAGCAGAGGAGCTTAGTTAGATGGTGGCTCATTGTATTATGTTTGATTTTTTACAATTAGTAAATAAGTTAATTGTAGTGTTTGTAAATCGTTTTCCTATCGTATACACTTACCAATTGAGAATTCTTCGCTTTTTTTTAAAAAAATCAAAATAATCTTCAAAGCAATAAAATAATGATGTCTCCTTATTAAAATTGGTTTGGGAAGTGTCATAGTCACAGAAAATAGAACATACTGAATGACTATGGACAACCTTAACTTACTGATCATTCTACTTCTCGCAGGCATTATAATAGGCATGCTGATGGGCAACAAAATGTCTAACAACAATCAGCTGCCGATGTCACAAAGACAATGGCAAGACCCAACTTTTCTAAACCCCAGATACCACAATAGAGACAGCAATGCATTTATGTATTTCCTAATCTTCGTTACATTGATCATAGGCTTATTGGTAGCTTTTTCACGATGGACCAATTTTCAGAATATAGGATTAGATGACAACTTGCCATTGCAAAAGGTGAGTCTGGCCAAAAAACAAACCCCTAAAGACATACCGTTCATTCCGTTCAGCCAGGAGCTCGATTCTGCGGAGGAGAGCTCCCTTTTTTCGAATATCATGCACGGTCCAAAATACTACATACAAATAGGTGCCTTCAAGGATTACAGAAATGCAGCCCATGCTTACAACAATTACAAGGGGCAGTTCATAAACCTGCAATTGGAGCCTTATGAAAACTTATTCAAACTCTTAATTGGACCATTTGAGGAAAAATCATTGGCCAAAAGGTATCAAAAAGAGCTTAGCATCAACAGTCATATTATTGAATGGTAAAAGCATAGCATAGAAGCCGCTTACCGGAAAAGAACAACCCAACTCATTCGCACCAACGAAAACATTTTAAACACAAAAATTGATTAAATGACTTTAATGGTTCTTTTTCAGTATTTCCAAGTATTCCTCTCGCTTATTATTGGGCTACTTATTGTTAGGAAGTTTCAAAAAAGCATAGGAAACTTAGTGATTCAGTTGATTCCCGTCAAGAAAAGAGTGACTGATGATTTTCTGAATCTAAAAACCAAGTACACTTACATCATTAGTTTACTGATCTTTGTGGTGATCTCATTTACCGGCTACCTGTTATTGGAAACAATAGAGCGAAAGACCAGCCCATCTTCCCAACAAAAACCAAAAAGCAGAAAACAAGAAACTTTGGTTCCATCATCAACTACACAGTCTATACCATTTAACTTAGCTCCTAAAGTAAAGTCAGAAGCGTCTACTCCTTCTGAATCGACACTTACTCCAACTACTTACGAAACTTCAGTTCCAAGTCCATCCCCTAAACCAAAACCAGCAAAGCCACAAAAAGCCATTGCCAATCAAAAGCTCTACTTACAACTGCATGCTTTTAAGCTGGAACAAAACGCCTATACCACATTTGAAAGCTATTACTCCAACTATGGCTCATTGGTCCAATTGGGCTATGATCCCAACAGTACTATTCCGTACAAACTACTGTTAGGTCCTTTTCTCAACAGATCTGATATACAACAATTCAAGCTACAGCAAAGTCTTCAAGGCTTTGTCCGAGACCTTCAAGGCATAAGGATCCTGTAAAACCTGGTCTGGTAAGTTGTGGCTTTTTGAGTCGAAGTCGGTAACGGCTTCGGCTTTTTTTCATCTTGTTATCTTTTCATCTTGTTATGCTGTCATGGCTGCTCTGGCAGGTACGATCATTTTGTGATGGAGGTTGGGTGAAATTTATTCCAGCAAGTAACCATGCTGTTATGTTTTTATGCTGTCATAGCTGCTTTTGCTAAACCAAAATAACAAAATACTCAACTTAAATCATCGCAAGATCACAAGATAAAAAAGGTTCTTACTTACCAAATGTATACATTTCCTCACCATAGTGTCGCAAGAGTTTCACAGAGTATGACCTATGACCTATGACCTATGAATTATGCCCTATGGGAAAAAAATCCTACTCCCCGGGAAATTCATCCTACTCCTCCCCTCCTTTTTGCCTGCATCTTTGTGGTGTAATTAATCAATAACAAAATAACAACAACAATGAAAGCTTTTGCAGTTCCAACCAGAGATCAAGTATCAGAAAACAACCAAGCTATTTTTGACAATTTGAAAAAAATGGTAGGTTTCGTTCCTAATTTGTATGCTACTTTTGCTTACAACGATACCGCTCTGGGCGATTACCTTGCTTTTCAAAACCGTAAAAGTACCCTTAAAGCTAAGGAGAGAGAGGTGATCAATTTGGTAGTGAGCCAAGTGAATGAATGTCAGTACTGTTTGGCTGCTCACACCGCTTTGGGTAAAATGAATGGCTTCACAGATGATCAAATCCTTGAGATCCGTGGCGGTAGTGCTTCTTTCGATGCTAAAACCGATGCCTTGGTTAAATTCGTAAAAGAAATTACTGAAGAAAGAGGAACTACTAGCGATGCTACTAAAGAGAAATTGTTTGCAGCTGGTTATAATGAAGCTAATTTGGTAGATATTTTGGTCGTGATTGGTGATAAAATCATCAGCAACTTCTTGCACAAAACGACTCAGGTGCCAGTTGATTTCCCAGCTGCTCCAGCTTTAGCCACTGTTAACGCATAATATAGTAAAGTCAGATTTGTGAGAGCTGTGGGTGGATTCCTGCAGCTCTTTTTTTCACCATGGTGTCGCAAGAGTTTCATGGAGTTAGCTTACTTCATTTAATAATTCTTCTATTCCCACTACACCCTACACCCTACACCCTACACCAAAATATTTACACAATTACTTCCTCCATCAACTCACCATATTTTTGTTCCAACCACGATTTATTAAAAATATAGGTCGTATTATCTATCGCTCTTCTCAATTGTTCAATTTCTTTTTGTTTGCGCTTGTCGGAATAATAGCTTTGGTTGACTCTAAGGGTGGCCATCTTTTTCGTGAGTCGGAAAAGGTTGTAGTAGCCTCTTCGATGAGTATCGGCCATGAGCTTGTTTCTCAGGAGGTACTGTCGGAAAGAGTCTGTTAGAGCTGATAAGGCATCCAGTTCTTCGAGTTCGTAATAGGTGCGTAGGAGGAGCGCTTTGGCACCGAGATTATAACGCAGGTCACTATACTCAACCTGATGGAGCAGGGAAAGTACTTCATCGTATCTTTGGGTAGCATGACAGAAAGCTGCTCGATTGAATCGGTAAGCATTGTCTATGCTGTCTGGTTTCATTTTGTCTTTGTAGCTTTCGATGAAGTCTTCTACCCAATCGATTTCTTTGAGGCGAATACCGGTGGTGACAATGTTTTTGTAATGCCACTCACTGAGGTAACCTTCTTCAATGAGCAGCTCATTCTCTAGCTGACTCTTATACAGCAAGAAAATCTCTTTAAGGAAATCGGCTCTACCGGAATTGATCTTTTCAATACAGTAGTTTTGTAGGTAATTGTATAGGGTTTTGAGTTCGTTTTCTGAGAAATAATGGACCTGACTTTTGAGTAAATCAAAGGCCTGATAGTAATAATCAGGATTGTCATTATTGGTGAGCATGATGTAAATGTTGTAGTACATCATCACAAAAGGAAAAGGCTGGTAGATTTTTGTCTGGGATTCCATCTCTTCTATGGCAGCGTCGATCAGACGGAGTTTGAACTCTTCTTTCATTTCTTTTCCGCGCAAATGCAATTCGCAGGCATCTCTGAATTTTTCGGCCAAAAAGAAAGCATCCAGGAAATTTTGCTTGCTCTGCAAACTCTGATCCTCCTCTCTCCTACCCTTTTGTAAAGAAAGCATGGCCCGATCTGCCGATAGTCGATATCGCTGATGGTAAAACAGGGTGGCTTCCTTTTCTTCTTTTTTTAGCTGGGAAAAAATTTTGTCGTACTGTTTTTCGTATTGGTCAAATTCCATTTGATGGCGCAGTTCTTCCAGCCAGCCCAATTCTAGCTCCATGGGCCGGGATTGCATCCTTTCCAGGCTAACAAACTGTCTGTAAAGCCTTTGTGTATAAGTAAAAATCACCGCAAGTTTGTTCTGCTGAAATTTTTCTTCTGGAAAAAGGTGGGTAAAAATAGTATCTTGTTGCAGTGCTTTATCGTCATAAGAAGGATGAAACGGCAAAACATATTCCATCAATCTCCGCACTTTGTTATGCTTATTGAAATAGGGCGAGTCGACAAACGACTGAAATCGCTTCAGTTGTTTTGTATCTAAATGGCCCAAATTTTCAAATAATTTTTTTCCCATAAAATTAACAGTCAATTATTTACACAATACATTTCACCACAAAACACTCATTATCAAATTTTTAAAATAAAATCAATTCTTTATAAAGGAGAAAGCAACTCAATAATCACCCTTAAAAGTACTTTATTTACGCTAAAAGATCAAGCATATTTGTAATGTGATTAATTAGTTAACAATCTCCATATATCTTGATTAAATGAAGGTAACCATGAACAATCTGCTAAAACTAATCAGTTCGTTGAGTTTACTACTTATTCTGGTAGTATCTACGACCTATGCACAGCCCCCATTTTATTCTGATTGTATTACCTGGGAATCTCTGGGTGTTGACTCCTCTTTTACCATCGGAAAGTCAACAAATACATCCCCTGAAACAGTAATTTTTGCTCAAGATGAAATCGAAGTCAGACTTGATACTTTCTTTTATTCTAGTGGCGGTACTGGCTATGAAAACCTTTTCATAGGTGAGGACTTTTTTGGCGACCTCCTGGAAGTCGGTCCTTTAGCTGCCCCAAGCAACATTAACCTGGATATTCAATTTGGCTTTTTTAACACAAAATTCGCCGAGATCTGTTTTAATTTTTATGACGGTGGCGGTGAAGTTAACCTTGGCATCAACAATTCTCAAGTTGTTATTGCCAATAACTTATTTGAAGCCTTTGAAAAACTCAAAGAAATAGATGCACTGGAAGGCATCGATATTAGTGTGGATACCCTCGATTTTGATTTTCCTGCCGGCTCCGTTTGTATCACCGGTGATGTATCTCGCATCATAATTGGTGGTCAGGAAATGGGCATCAACGATATCTGTTATCAGATTAGCTTTGCAAGTACCTGTCTGATCGAAAACTTTACAGTAGAAGCAGAGCCTTGTACGCCGAATGGTATCTTTTATGCCAATATTGCTTTTGATGCTATCGAGCCTCTTTCTGACGGCTATATGTTGTTGGATGAAAATGGAGATAGCTATGGCACATTCAGCTATCAAGACAGTTTCCCAAGAATTGGCCCATTATCAGGTGATGTGGACAACTATATTTTCATTATACAAGATTTGGCCGACCCCAATTGTGCGGCAAAGTACCAATTGTTTAGCCCCAATTGTGGTAATGAATGCCGCATCAATGATTTGAAAGCTGAAATCGTCAATTGTGACGACAATGGCATCGCTTATGATGTATACCTCAATTTCCAAACGGATTTCAGACCGTCCCCCAACGACTTTTTCATCGTTTACATCGATGATGCACCTTACGATACAGCCAGTTATGCAGAATTACCACTAACCCTTGAAAATATAGAAATTTTAACCGAAGCAGCCACTTTTACTGTGGGCGTATGTCCTGCGATACAGTTGGATTGCTGTGAAAAAATAACTTTGGAAAAGTCCTATTGCAACACCCCACCCTCATCTTGCATAGGTTTTGAAGGACTGGACCCAGGGTTTTACAATGCGAATAGTGGATACGAACCCGGTGACCGCATCTACGAAGAGGAAGGGGTAGGTGTAAGCCTGCTCCCTTTCCAAAACTTGTTCTGGGGCACCGTTTTTGGTGATCTGGAAGTTAAAAATGGAACGACTGCTCCTGAGTTACCTTTTGGTGAAGGCAACTATCTGAGGTATGAGGCGATGAATACCATCTTTGATTTTACTCAATATGATGGTGTCGTAGAAAGAATTACCATTGAACTGGAGCTGGGCACTACCGGCTTGTATAACTTGGGTGTTAATGGCGAAAACATACAAGTATTGTTGACCCTATCGGAAGAATACTTCAATATTGGCAATAATGTAATCGCCAAATTTGAACGCGAGCCCGGTTCTGCCAACAGAGGATTATTAACCGTAGAAGGGGAAATACAAGCATTCTTGATTGGTGGAGCGCCTTTGCTTCTGGATAACCTTTGTATCAATCCACCACTTGAATGCGCTATCAGTGAGCTTTGGGCTGATGCACTGCCTTGTGATGAAAGAGGCTTCTTTTACGTAGACATCAACTTCCAACACGAAGGTGATGGCAAATTATTTGACCTACTTTATAATGACTCCTTGTATGGCCAATACCTTTATTCTGAATTGCCAGTACAAGTAGGGCCGTTTAAAGGACCAATAAAAGAGCCTATTATTTTTACAGTCATAGACAGCAGAGACAGTTCTTGTGCTGCTGAAACTGTAGTAGATGGCAACGACTGTGTATTCATCTGTTCTTTTGAAGATGGCAAAGCTGCCGTTGTTGAGTGCAATGATGACGACGACTCCTATGTTTTAGAAATAAATCTGGACGCCTATGTGGATGAAGGTGAGTTTGTAGTACGTTCAGAAGATGGTCAAGAATTCTCGTTCTCCTATAAAGATCTCCCCGTAAAGGTGAGGTTACCCAAATCTCCAAACCATCCTGTTGATTCAGGATATGTGAAAGTGTGCGATCGTAACATTGATGAGTGCTGCATTGGGATAGCTTATGATATACCTTGCGGTACTCAGAAATGTTCTATACGTGACTTTACAGCTAAACCTACTGAGTGTGATACCAATGGTAATTTCTATGTTTATCTCGATTTTAAACATGAGAACACTTCAGGAGTATTTGTATTGTGGCAAAACAGTCAAGAAATTTCCAGACATTCTTATAACGACTTGCCATTGAGAGTAGGGCCCTTTAGTTCTTTCACTGATGATGAAATGTACTGGGAAGTCTATGATTCAGAGGTACCTAACTGTGGCGCCAAAGTATATCGCCCATATGTAGATTGCACGGAAAAATGCTCCATTAGAGATTTCACTGTCAAAGCTAGCGAATGTGATACCAATGGAAACTTCTATGTCTATCTGGACTTCCATCACGATAATACTTCTAAAGCCTTTGTTTTCTTACAAAATGGCAATGAAATTGCAAAATACGAATACGACGAATTACCTATAAAAGTGGGGCCTTATAGCTCTTTCACGCGTGACCTCATGTATCTGGAAGTACAAGATATTGAAAATCGCGATTGTAGTGCCGGAGCATACCGTCCAACTGTCAACTGCTTGGATAGCTGTTCGATTAGAGACTTTGTAGCTAGGCCTAGTGAGTGTGATTCACTTGGTAATTTCTACGTAGCTCTTGATTTCGAGCACGATTATAATAGTGCTGATACCTTCTTTTTGTATGAAAATAGTCGTCTAATAGGTTTATACTCTTATGAAGACTTGCCATTGCGAGTAGGTCCATTCAGTTCTTTCACTGATGATGAAATGTACTGGGAGGTTTACGACGGCTTCAATTCTGATTGTGGTGCTAAGGTTTATCGTCCTTATGTAGACTGCGAAGAGCGTTGTCCAATTGAAAAATTGGTTGTATTAGAAACAATATGCTATCCAAAAGAAGGCATTTATGAAGTCTTGTTCGATATTGAGGTTAGAGACAGAAGAGGATCATTTGAAGTGAGCACTGCAGACGGTGTGACTGAAAAGTTTGCTTATGATGAGTTACCTGTGAAGATTAAGAGAAGATTTAGTGACGCTTTGATTCCACAATTTATACAAGTTTGTGACCTGTCATTTCCGGAGTGCTGTTTATTTGAACCACTTGAAATAGACTGTCCGGTAGGTGATTGTGCAATTGAGAACTTGGTGGCAGAGCAAGTAGATTGTGACACCAATGGCCTATATTTTGTAGCGCTTAAGTTTGAATACGTTGATGTCGGCGAATCATTTGTAGTAGCTACCAATCAAGGTGATTTTGGTCCTTTTCCTTATCAAGATATCCCTGTGACGGTAGGTCCATTTGTTAGTCCTTCATTTGAACCTTTAGTGATTGCAGTGATTGATCCTGAGACAGGCTGCCAAGACACAACCGTTGTAGAAGATAAGTGTTTTCAAAACCCTGGCTGTAACATCTACGATTTACGTGTTGAGAGTACAGATTGTGATAGCAATGGTGTTTTCTTTGTAAAAGGGCAATTTGAATACAAAAATCCTGGTGAAGAATATTATGTAGCTACTGATCAAGGATTATTTGGTCCTTTCAGTTATGAAGATCAGCCATTCGAAATCGGGCCATTTGAAGGTATTCCCGGCGATTCTCTAGCAATTGAAGTTTTTGACACTTTGACCTTTTGTGGTGCAAGAACTGTAATTGACGTCAATTGCTTTAGTACAGAATGTGGCATCTACAACCTTAGAGTGGAACGCACTGATTGTGATGAAGCTGGCTTTTTTAGGGTAAAAGGGACTTTTGATTTCAAAAATGTAGGTGAAGCATTCCTCATAAAAACCAATCAAGGTGATTTTGGACCATTTAAATACAGTGATCTGCCTTTTGATTTGGGTGAGTTTGAAGGAAATGACGAAGAGCCACTAGTCATAGAAATTATAGATAGAGAAGTAGGATGTTATGCCAATACGGTAATTGATGCCAGATGTGGCGGGTCTTCCGATTGTCCATTAGATGAGGTAAAAGCAGAAACGACCAATTGTAATGATGGCTTCTACTATGTAGATTTAAAAATAAGACCAGATACTTTTTCAAATTCAGGCTTTGCTGTATTTATTAATGGAGCGGTGTTCGGACCTTTTGAATACAACAACTCGAACTCCCAGTTGCAATTTGGCCCATTTGAGGCTACAGGCGATGATGTCAACATTTTAATCATCGACCTTTATAATCCCGTGGACTGCTACACCGCTCTAACTTTAGATGCTCCCGATTGTGAAAAAGATTGTGGATTGGAAAGCCTACACCTTGAAGTAGATTCTTGTACTGCCAATGGTGAGCGCATGATTTATGTAATCCCAGACTTTTCTGATGGTGTACGTGGTGGCGATCCATTTGATGTCTTCCTGTTTGATGAATACATGGGAACTTTTGTAGCTGATGAATTCCCTGTAGCTATACCTGCATGGACAGACAGTACAGCCAATTCTCTATGGCAAACTGTAAGCGTAAAAGCATTAAATGCAGCCGGAGTTTATGACTGTACAATAAGATCTGAAATCTTTGTAGAGCCATGTTATGAGCCACCTTACTGTGACATATTAGATATAGAAATCAAACCAGATTCTTGTAATGCGGATGGTTCTTTCTTCCTCTATGTAGATTTGAAATTGGAACCAAGTCTATTAACAGTAGTAAGAGAATACGATATCTACATTTATGATGAATATTTTGGAAGATTCGGTGATTTTCAGTTCCCTGTTTATTTAGGTCCTATAAAACCGCAGGGAGAGTTATTGATCACCGCTAAGAGTGTCTTGCGTCCTGATTGTCAATTCAGGAAGTTATTTGAACCTCCTTATTGCGTAGATCCTTGTCCGATAAAGGAAATCAAAGCAGAATTCATTGATTGCTATGATTCCGGCAAATACAAAGTAGCGGTCAATTTGGATTATCAAGAGACTGATTCAGAATACTTCATCCTTTACGATCAATTGGGTACGATAGGTAGGTATAAATATGCAGATTTACCGATCGAAGTGGAAGTTGGATTGCCTAGCAGTGAGGGTGTACTGTATCTAAGTGCTTGTGATCCAAATACCAACTGTTGTGCAGATACCAAATTGGAAGTTCCAGATTGCCCTGTTCCCCCTTGCAATCTCGTAGATTTGCAACTATACCCAGATTCTTGTTATGCCGGTTGGCAACAGTATCCATCCATTTTCGTCCAACCAATAATTGCAGATTTTGCTGCTGCTGCTGATAGTTTTGATGTGTACCGTTTTGATGAATATGTAGGAACTTTCCTTTTGAGAGATTTTCCTATACTAATTGATCCTGTCTTCACTTCCAACTCAAATGAAGTAAAAATAACTGTAAAGTCGAATGCATTTCCTGATTGTGCAGTAAGTTCAAGCATAGGAGTAGAATCTTGTGTGAGCGAAAGTTGTGGAGTAAGGAGCCTAGAAGTGTACCAGGTAGATTGTACGGATGATGGTAAATACAATTTAGAGATCAAGCCTGAGTTTTCACCATTGGCTGGACCTACAGATTTGATTTACGAAGTAATTGTTAATGGAGAAGTTTTCGATAGTATTTCAACATCTCAATCCTCCATCGTTGTGGGACCTTTTGAGGGCATCATCATCGATTACATTACAGTAGCTTTATCTAATGCAGAATTGGGTTGTCGCTTTGTACAGGATGTGTTTGTAAAAGACGGTTGTACAGATGATGAATGTAAGATTGACGATTTCAATATAAGTCTTCTTGAATGTTTAGACGACAATAGGTTCATACTAGAGGTTGACTTTGAATACAATGGAGATGGTAATCAGTCATTCGACTTATACGATAGAAATGGAAGAATTGGATTTTTCAGATTAGACGACCTTCCTATTCTATTGGAAATTTACAATCCGGGGCCAAATACCTTCAACTACTATCTGAAAGCTTGTATTAATGATAACGATACTTGTTGTGCTGAAGCCGAAATTGATTTATACGAATACTGCAAAAATGATCTATGTGAAATCAGTGAATTAACTGTTAGCCTTAATGATTGTTATGTATCTGGAGATACTGAATATGGCTTTACTTTGGATTTTGAAGCTGGCAATAACCTGGACAATTTCCTTATTGTAAATGAAAATGGTTCTTCCTTAGGAGTATTCACAGAAGATGATCTACCATTATCATTTGATTCACTTACAATACCATTTGAAAGTACGACTGGTTTACCAAGAGCAGGTCTCTTTGAAATCATTACTTTCCCAGATACTTGTGTACTAAGCTTTGAAGTGCCACTTGAGCCTTGTCCTTCACCTGAAGTATGGCCGGGTGATGCCAATGCAGATAATATTGCAAACCACCGTGATTTAATCTATATAGGGGTAGCTTTTGGGCATACCGGACCAACCCGATTTGATGGCGGTGTTGATTGGGAAGCAAATGTTTCCAGAGCTTGGAATGGTGCCTTTGCGAATGGCATCAACTTCCAACATGCCGATTGTAATGGTGATGGTGTGGTTGACATAGCAGATAAATTAGTCATTGAGCGCAACTATGGTGAAACCAGAGGTACTGAAATAGCGAGAGCTCCATTACCATTAACAGATTTGGATCCTTCTATCTTTGTTGAAGTACCAGAGACAGGTTCAATGCAGGGAGCAAGGTCTTTCAGAATACCAATCACACTAGGTACGTTTGAAAAGCCAGCAACAGACATCTATGGATTTGCTTTCGAAATTGAGTTTGATACGACCATCATCGATCCAAGTTCTATAGAAATTGAGTATCCAAACAGTTGGTTTGGGGTTAACAATGTCAACATTTTGACCATAGACAAAGTATATTCTGATGGCATCATTGAAATGGCCTTGACTCGTAACGATCAAAATGATGTATCTGGTTACGGACCCATTGCTTATATGAGTGGAATCATACTCGATATTGCTGGAATAAAAGAATCAAGTGTATCTACTAAGCATACATTTGCAGTAAGTACTACCAATGGTATCATTCCATTAGGTACAGAAACAATAGAGTTTAAGGCAATAGGTGGCAATGATCCTCTACAGATATTGAAAACATTAGAGATTTATCCAAATCCTGTTACCAATAACTTATACTTCACTAATGCAGCAGGAGTACCGATAGACGAATTACAGATATTCGATGTACATGGACGTCGAGTAAGTGGCATCCTGAAAGAAGTTAGTGAATTGGATCTTTCTACTCTACCAAATGGAGTGTACATGATGCGTATGAATATTGGTGGTGTCATTCTTAATAGGAAGATTATGAAGCAATAGAAGGTTTAAGAAGTTTAAAGGTGTAAGAGTTTAAAATTTTTTAAACCGTTACACTTTTAAACTTCTAAACTCAACAAAGCATACAACCATCCCGAAACACTCATCAAGCTGAGGTTGCTCTTGCTCAAAAGAGTAGCCTCTTTTGTTTGAGGGGGTCTCATTACTCGTACCTCGTCATAAGCCACAAGGTAAGTTTTGTTTGATGTTTAAAAAGCTAGAAAACGCTTTGCGTTTTCTAGCTTTTTAAACATCAAACAACATATTATTGACTGGTGAATCCGTAAGAGGAGACAGCCCTACGCTTAAATAAATGTTATTTAATAGTTAGTTATCGATCCTTAGCTTTGAACTCTTGTTAATGAGTTGTAATATTGGCCTCATTAATATTGTGACTATGTTAAATCGTTCTCTTTTTTACCATTTATTGGTTTTTTCTGTTTCTACTTTTGTTTTTTCTGCCTGTAGTAACTCACAACCTACTGAAGGTCAATGGGCTGGCACCAATGAAATCTCTTTGGATGGTGAAAACATCATGTTTAGGTTTCCTTCAAAATTTAAACGTTCGAGTCTATATCTTTTAGATTCAGATATCCCAAGTCCTACAAAAAATAAAACCAACCTATCATTATTGAGAACCTTCTTAGCTCAGACAGAGCATGACGATCAATATCTTGATATTTTCATCGATACAACAACACAGTTCCGTGTTCTTATTGTAATCAATGCAAAGTTGACCGATTTGGATGAAACTCAAGCCACTTATATTACTCAAAACCTGAATGTTGTTCACAGCCGTGTTGAAAGAGCCAATTCTGGTTTAAATATCAAAAGGTTGGAATCTAATCTAAAAGAAAACAGGAATCAAAAGGTCTTCAAATTGAAGCACGAAATAACTATGAAATCAAATCCCAAACTCTATAAAAATCTTTACTACGCCAGTACAGATTTATTGACCATACAGGTGTTAGAGTTTTCGGATATTGATGAAGATGTAGAGAAATACATGTGGTCATTGAGGATATAGTGTAGTGGGTAGGATGTAGAGGCATACACACCGCTACACCCTACACACTAAACCCTACACTCATCATACACACTTATATACTAAACACTTACACTTATACAACCTCTCCAATTAGTAGTCTGAAAGCTGGTACTTTAATGTTGTCAAAATCATTCTGGGGAAGGATGATTGAAGAAACTAACATTTATAATTCCAACAAATCAAGCTTTCGTATGAGAAACAGTTTACTACTATTGGGGGTGTGTTTATCTCTATTTACTTTTCAGCTCACTGCACAAGATCAATTATCTGCAACACAACTTAATGAAGATGCCAGGGTATTTATGGCAAAAACTAAGGCACTAAGAGATGCCTACACCGTGGACAATGCCTATAGGTTTGGTCCATCAAATGCAAGCCTAGCAAAAAGTGCAAATACTAATTCAATTACCTGGGTACCCATACAAATCCATATTGCTCAAAGTGGATTCAGCTTATCAGGTGATTTGTTTTTTGTGTCTTATTACCTGGGTTTAATCAATCAGGAACTTAGGGCTGCCAATATACAATTGTATAGTTGTAGTCCCATTAATGTAATTGATGACTCGAATGTGTATGGACTTTTTCTGAGCAATCAATCGGTATTGAATCAATACGATGTACCCAATGTACTCAACCTATACTTTGTAGATGAACTTAAGCAAGGAATCAGTGGACCTTTTTACTGTGGTTTATCTTCTTATCCTGGACAAGGAGAAAGAATCATCTATTCTCGCAGATGTTCTGGCTTTTCTACAGAATCTGTTCTTCTACATCTGGTAGGACAGTATTTTTCTTTGTATCCCACTCATGGACCTAATGGAGCGACTCCGGAACTCGTTACACGAACAAATAATCCCAACTGTACAACTGCGGGAGATGAGCTTTGTGACACTCCCGCAGATCCAAATCTGATCGGTAAGATGAGCGGCTGTACATATGTCGGAACTGTTACCGATGGCAATGGGCAGGCTTACAACCCTGATACTGGCAATTATATGTCTTATGCGCCAAATGATTGTAGAGATCATTTTTCTCCTCAGCAATTGGCAAGAATGGAATACAGTGCTCAATTTGATAGAAACTACCTGGCTTGTTCACAGGCAGCTGCTTGTGAAGTGACGATCAATCAATTCCCCTATACTGAAGGGTTTGAAAATGGTCTTAACGGCTGGCGTACCAATTCCTTTTATGAAACCTTTACTGCTGCATCTTATTTGGTAAATAGTGGGGCAACACCTACTGCTGGAACAGGACCAAATGCTGCTTCTGAAGGTTCTCAATACATTTATTCTGAAGCTACTTTGCCACCTACCGGTCCATTTTATGCTTATCCGGTAGCAGTAATTGAAAGTCCTTGTTTTGATTTTTCCAATAACAATAGCCCGGAAATCTCTTTTGATTATCATATGACAGGTACCGGAGCTGGTCAATTGGCATTACAAGTAAGTTTGGATGGAGGCTATGATTGGAACAACACAGGACATACCTTTTCATTAAGTGGTGATCAGGGCAACAGCTGGCAAAACGCTACAGTAGATTTATCTGCTTATGCTGGTCAAGAATGGGTCATTTTACGCTTTGTAACAGGTCTTACTCAAAATGACCAGGGTGATATTGCAGTAGATGCGATCAACCTCACAGACGCAAGTAATACATGTATCAATCCAATCGACATCTCAGTAACAGATAGTGACTTTACTTGTGGCAATACCACTGGTACTGCACAATTAAATTTTTTACTTTCAGGTACGCCCCCCTACCAAATTACTTGGTCTACAGGTGATGTAAATGTCAACAGCATCACTATGAATGCCACAGGCACCTACTCTGTTACTGTTCAGGATGCACAAGGTTGTCAGGATATTGCAGTTTTCAATATGGATGAAATCTCAGCTGTAAGTGCCTCTGCCACTTCCTTTGATTGTACTACCAATTCTTCACAAGATGGATCTGTTGATCTCACTGTCAGTACAGGTGTTGGTCCTTACACATACAATTGGTCTAATGGTGCAACTACCGAGGACCTTTCAAATGTTGATATTGGATTTTACAGTTATACCGTTACAGATGCTAACAACTGTACGGCTGAAGGAAATGTATATGTAGGGTTAGCTTCCAACTGCAATGGTACCAAAAACAATTGGCCCTACTACCAACGATTTGAAGGAGGCGTGGGGCTCTTTAAACAAGAAGCGGTTGATGATAGAAACTGGAAGAAACGCAGTGGGTCTACCCCAACTTCAAATACAGGGCCAACAACTGCAGCTCAAGGAAACTATTATAGATACGTTGAATCTAGTGGTAGTGGCAATCCAGGTAAGTCAGCTATTTTGACCATCAAAAAATGCATGAACTTAACTCAAGTCAACAATCCGGTTTTTGAATTCCAATACCACATGTATGGATCTACCATGGGTTCTTTGGAAGTGCAGGTAAGTACCGATGGTGGCGTAAGTTGGAGTGAGGCCATTTGGAAAAAATCGGGAGACCAGGGCAATCAATGGAATTTTGCAAGCATCAACTTAAACGGATATGCAACCAATGCTACCCGATTGAGAGTAATCGGTGTAACCGGTTCAGGAGGGAGAAGTGATATGGCTATTGATGATGCTTATATCGGCCCGGCGAATGGTAACTTATTACAAGAACCTTTGCCTCAATTGAGTCTTTCTACTGATCAGTTACTAACTAATGGTATCCTCAATACTATTTATCCCAACCCGGCCAATGAGTACATCAATATTGAGTTTGGCAAAGCATTAGAGAGTGATACTCAAATCCAGATTATTGACAGGTTAGGACAAGTACTCAAGCAATACAATAGAAAAGTGATGGCTGGTACAAAGACTGAAAATATTGATATCAGTCAGTTGAATGATGGCATTTATTACCTGAGAACCATCGATCAATTGGGCAATGAAGATTCAAAAACATTTATAGTTATAAAATAATGGTGCAAATGGAAGTTGCCAATGGCAACTTCCATTTGCTTATGAAAACTAGTGCTCTTGTAAAATGTGTTACTACTCGCTTTAAAGAGGAAATATTTGATGAGGCTGTCTTATCCTTTGGGTTTGACAGCCTATCCTTCTGTGTATGTGTATTAAAAAAACATAGATTTCTTTTCTAATACACAAACACAACTTAATTTGTAAACTAGTAAAAATTGGAGTTTGGCTATGATGCAAGTTGTGATAATAGATGATGAAAAAAATGCTCGCAATAGCTTAAAAAGCTTACTGGATATTTTTTGTCCTGATATTCAAATATTAGGTGAGGCCAATGGTGTAAAAACAGGTCTACAGCTCATATCAAAACATCATCCTGATCTCATTTTTTTAGATGTAGAAATGCAAGATGGTACAGGTGTAGATTTATTGAGACAACTCAACCATAAAAATCATCAGGTTATTTTTATCACAGCTCATGACAAGTATGCTGTAGAAGCTTTTCGTTTATCTGCTATAGATTATCTTTTGAAACCTATTGAGCCCAATCATTTAACGGATGCAATAGATAAGGCCAAACAACGAGTCAACCAAAAAATCGAACAGTCCATCTTCATGGAAAATATGAATATGCTGTCAAATCAGGATAGGAAAGTAGTACTAAAAGACTCAGATAGCCTTTATATTATACAGATAAAAGACATCCTCCGCTGTCAGGCTGATGGTAGTTATACTCGCTTTTTTGTTAACGGTCGAAGTCCCATCACCACCTCTATCAATTTAAAAGAATACGATAAGCTCTTTTCACCTTATGGCTTCATACGATCACATCACTCTCATTTGATTAATATCCAGCATGTGATTAGATTCGATAAAGCTGATGGAGGACAGATCATTCTAAGTGATGGTACCAAAGTGCCAGTATCATTTCGAAAAAAAGAAAGCCTATTAAAGTCTTTGCAGAATATTTCTGAGAATCCATTTCTTTAATATGAAAGATGAATGATAAAAGATGAATGATGAATTAATCAGGACTTTTTACCAACAAGTAGATCAAAATTGTCTCTAAATATATTTAGCTCGCCTAATGTATTATTCCAACAAACATATGACTGTTTGGACCGTTTAATAGTCGTATTTTTGCACTGAACATCTGTTGATATTTAACGACTTATTAAATTACCCGGAATGAAATTCTACCAAGGAATAACGCTTTGTGCACTAATTGCACTTTTTCCAAATTTATCATTTGCACAGCCGATGGATGTGATAGTTACTACAACCATTACTGGTAAAGTAGTAGATGCTAACACTAATGAGCCCTTGAGTTTTGCAACAGCTTCTCTTTTGAGTCCGGCTGATAGTTCTCTTATTACAGGTACGACCACAGACTTTGATGGGAATTTTGAATTAAAGACCGATGCTGTAGATTTTGTACTACAGATCACTTTCGTTTCTTACAAAAAACAAACCATCAGAGATTTTAACAGAGATGGCAACTTAATTTCATTAGGAACCATCAATATGCTCGAAAATAGTATGGTCCTTGATGAAATCGAGGTTGTAGCTGAAAAGTCTCAAATGAGTTTGAGCTTAGACAAGCGTGTATTTAATGTGGGGAAAGATTTGAGTAATACAGGTATGAATGCCTCTGAATTATTGGACAATATTCCTTCGGTCCAAGTGGATGTAGAAGGTAATGTAAGCTTAAGGGGGAGTCAAGGTGTACGCATTTTATTGGATGGTAAGCCATCAGGTCTAGTTGGATTAAATAGCACAGAAGGCTTGAGACAGTTACAGGGAGATATGATAGAGCGTGTAGAAATCATCACCAACCCATCTGCCAGATATGAAGCAGAAGGTGAGGTCGGTATCATTAATATTATACTGAAGAAAGGAAAGAAAGATGGTTTCAATGGTTCTTTTGCAGTGAGAACTGGTTTTCCGGGCAACCATGGCTTGTCTTATACATTAAATTATCGCAAAGATAACTTCAATTGGTTTACTAGTTTAGGCGCAGGATATAGGGAGTCTCCGGGATTTACGAGATACTACCAAAGATCTATCAATCAAGATGGATCTACAAGTGCTTTTAGAAGTAATAATGATAGAAGAAGAACTGGTTTTTCTGGCAACTTTCAATTTGGTACCAATTGGTTTATTAATGATTACAATATGTTGACTGGTTCATTTGTATATGGCCGTGAAAAAAATGAGAATTTCTCTGATTTATTGTACGAAGACTTGGATGAAAATGACGATGTGATTAGTAGAACACTAAGAGAAACTATTGAAGAAGAGCCCGAGACCGATGTGGAGGCCAACTTGAATTATGAAAAAACATTTGAGAGACATAAAGATCAGAAATGGACAGTAGACTTAAAACTATTCACGGATACTGAAAGTGAGTTATCTGACTATCAGGAGTTTGTAGATAACAATACTCCCATCCTTCAACAATCCGATAATGTAGAGAAAAACAGCAACTTCTTATTCCAAACAGACTATATCCATCCACTAGGTGAAGGTGCTAAATTTGAGGCAGGATTAAGAGCAAGTGTTCGAACCATTGACAACGACTTTTTTGTGGAAGAACTTGATCCTGTGACCGACCAGTTTGTACGTTTCGAAGACCTTAGTAATCAGTTGCAGTTTGAAGAAAATATTTACGCAGCATATGCTATTTATGCTAAAGAGTTTGAGCGTTTTTCTGCACAATTTGGTTTAAGAGCAGAACAATCTGACATCACAGTAAGCTTAATTGAAACCAATGAGTCGAACAACCAAAACTACTTCAGCTTTTTTCCAAGTGCCAACCTAGCTTACAAATTAAATGACGAAGATCAAATTCAATTGAGCTATAGCCGTCGCATCAACAGACCAAGGTTTAGAAGCTTATTGCCATTTTCTAGTTTTAGCGACCCAAGAAACAACTTTGCGGGTAATCCTAACTTACAACCAGAGTTTACCAACTCTTTTGAAACCAGTTATTTGAAGTACTGGGATTCAGGATCTGTTTTAACCAGTTTGTATTACCGCCACCGTCAAGGTGTAGTAGAGCGTATTATCACTATCAATCCTGATGGTACCACCTTGCGTATTCCTGTTAACTTATCTACTCAAAATGCTTATGGTATTGAGTTCAATGCCAATCAGGATATTACTAAAGCATGGAGTATAAATGCTAATTTCAACTTCTATAGAGCCATAACAGATGGAGAGTTTGAAGGAGTACGTTTTTACAATGATGCCATTACATGGAATACTCGATTCAATACCAATATTGAGTTTTTTGAATTAATTGATTTTCAAGGATCTATTTTTTATACTGCTCCAGAAAATACGGCTCAAGGTAGAAGAAGATCATTAGCCAGAGTAGATCTAGGTGCTTCAACAGACCTACTTAAAGGTAGAGCAACACTCGCAGTTAATGTAAGAGACTTATTCAACTCCAGAAGATTCAGAAGCATCGTAGAGCAAGCTGATTTCTTTTCTGAAAGAGATTCACAGTGGAGACCACGTACCCTTACCATCAATTTAAGTTATCGCATCAACCAGAAGAAGAGAGATAGAAGAGGGGGTCGTGGAGATGGAGGTATGGGTGGAGATGAGTATTAAGATCTTTTTATCTTTTTATCTTTTTATCTTTTTATCTTTTTATCTTTTTATCTTTTTATAAGTTCGATTTTCACACTTATCAAACAAAATTTTCAGACCAATTTTTCTTCACCGCTGAGGGCGCAGAGTTACGAAGAGTTATACTGCTGAATGATTAAATCTACTTGACCATTCAGCAGTATCTCATCACAGGATCAAAAGAGCAAAACATCATAGGATATAAAACAAGATCACAGGATAATACCACTACCCAATATCTAATTTCCAATCTTCACCAGCATTTTTGATATGAATGTTATTGTAATTATCCATCGTATGAACCACATTTGTAAGATGTGCAAATTCTTCAGAAGTATGGGTAGTTGTAATGATGATAACAGGAGCTCCGGCATTATAAGCAGCTTCTGCACCTGTTGGACTATCTTCAAAAATCAGACAATCTTTTGCTTCTAGATGTATGCCTTTGGCTGCCTTTTCAAAAACCTCAGGGTTAGGTTTTCCCTTTTCTACATCTCCGGAATGTACCAGTGCACCAAACATCGAACGCATATTCAACTCGTCTAAAACGAAATCAGCATTTTCTTTTGGTGCGGCAGTTCCGATTGCCATAGGAATACCTGCATGGGTTAATGAAGCCAAAAAAGCAGGTAGGCCATCAATAAGTTTGAGGTCGGGTTTGAATATTTCCCGATAAGCGGCTTCTTTCTCCCAAGCGATTTGTTTTCTTTGCTCTACTGAATATTTGTGGCCAAATAAACGCTCCAATATTTCCTCATTGACACCATGTATGGTTTGTCGAACTTCCTCCAATGTTAGGTCTAATCCATGTTCTGCCAGTTTTTTCTTCCAGGCTTTGTGGTGGATCATCATATCATCTACCATCGTACCATTCAAGTCAAAAAGTATTCCCTTAACCGATTGACCATTAGGTAATTTGAGTAAGTTTATGGGAGTTTCAAATTGATTCATATTTAGTCTTTTAGCGTTCCATTTGATGAAAGCAATATTGCTATAGGTCTTGTGGCTTCAAAATTGCTGAATATTATGATCAACATCACAGTAATAGGTACGCTCAATACCATGCCTAACACGCCCCATATGGCACCCCACACAACTAAGGCTAGTAATACCACCAAAGAACTTATATTCAAGGAATCGCCCATTAATTTAGGATCAATGAAATTACCCACTACCAATTGTATGGCTCCCACTACTAATAACACATAAATGCCAGGCATCACTTCGCCATATTGAAGCATGGCAACAATTACCGGAAAGGCAGTAGCTAGTAAAGAACCGATACTAGGAATATAATTCAATAAAAAAATTAAGAAAGACCAAAGTACGGGTGAGTCTACCTTGAGCAACAACAAAGCAAAGTAGCTTAATACCCCTGTTAAAACACTTACAAAGGTTTTTAACAAGATGTATTTACTAAATGACTCATCAATGCGATGCATAATATTTTTAGCTTGAGCATATTTCTCCTCATCCTTAAACAAAAACCTGAATTTTCGCTCAAAAGTGCCTTGCTCCAATAGTAAAAATATACAGTAGATAATGATCATGACAACATTCCCAACTGCACCGGAAAGACTATTCATGATGGGCTCTAAAATAGCAGCTACATCGGCTTCTCCGGCATATTTTTCCAAGTTGGCTATGACATCAAAATTGAACTGTTCGATAATAGAGGCATTGATTTTTTCAACATTCTCCTGATAAGATGGTAAGACTTTAGAAAAGTTACGAATGCTCATCAACAACAATTCTGAAACACCAATAATTGTAGAAAACATCAACAAAAAGATAAGTGTATATTGAATCCATCCCGGCAACTTATTGTACAAACTGAAGCGGCTCATGTTTTGGCCAATAACTCTGATCAAATACCAAATAATTAAAGCTAAAACAACAGGTATCAAGTAGTTTTTAGTAATTATCAAGATAAATACTACCCCTACTAACAGTAAAATTACATTGACTGAGCGACTCATAATTTATTTAAAGTAAGTGAGCCTGAATTTACAATTACTTTTCCGATTTCTCGCATAGAATAATTTTTGTCTTTTGTCTTTTGTCTTTTGTCTTTTGTCTTTTGTCTTTTGTCTTTTGTCTAAGTTAGAGCTGACATAGACCAAAGACCAAAACTATAAATTCAACCAGTAACTAATCTTAAACACCAAAGCTCGGTTTTTCTCCCTTGGGTTTTCAAAAAATTCGTTGGTGAAATAATTATTTGTGTACACCAAAAAGATATCAGAAGCTGGCTGAAACCGCCATTGTAAACGACTGTTGATGTTGATGTTATCTGCCTGAGTATTGTATTGTAAGAAAGTACTCCAAAAGATACTTCTAGACAAGGCCAACTCAGCTCTTGGACCTACCAGCCAAAAATCTGCTGAATTGTATGGCTCTGGCAGACTGATGTTATTGTATTCATAAGCGATGGAAAATGTGCCGTAGGGCTGGAGACGATAGTTGATTTCTCCGGATAAATTAAGAATATTCCCATTAAAAAATTGGCCCCCACTAATACTTAAACTATAAAAAAAGCGCTTTCTAAAATCTGAATCATAGGAAGCTCCAAAACTATTATAGGTATATTCTGTACCTTCTGCCAGTTCCACACCATCTGAATTGGTAGGATCAAAGGAAAAGAAAAGATAGGTGTAATCCTGCTGTATTCCAATTGAAAATTCACTCTGTCCTGGAAAAACGATACTTCCATTTAAGCCATGGCTGCGATCCGTCCACTTTGAATCTGCCTTATTGTAGGTAAAATTATTTTCCAATTGAAATCTGATCTGATTGACTTTATCTGAATTGGGATATATGCTGTAATTGATATTATTAAAAGTACTTACAAACCCTGTTCGTGGGATAAATCCCATGTCAACTTGATGATTGTCTCCAACATAATGCCCTCCTGCAAAAATACGTAGTTCTCTGGTATTATATCCCAGATAGAAACCTGCCGCCTGAGCATCTCGATTGTCTTCTGCATTAAAAGAACGATGGTAAAATGCTTCTGACTCCCATTTATTGTCTTCAGAAAAGAAGTTGTATTCTATACCTGCTGCTCGGCTAAATCCATTTCTATCCAACTCAAAGTCACCATCGCCGTTTTTTAGGTAGTTTTCCTGATTAACAAAAAAGGCACCAAGTACCGATCTTTTTTGAACTTTACGTTGTAAAACAGCCACCGAATAATTGGCAGGATTCCGGTTTAAGTCCTCTTGCTCAGCGGTATGCATGTTTAATAGACCAATACGCCAGTTGTTATCCAGTTTGCCACTTAGTCTTGCTCCAGCAATAATGGGAACATTAAGACTTCTATTTACCTCAATAATATCACCAGCGGTGTTGGTTTTTTGAATGGTACCACTAGCCAAACCAATTCTACGACTAAAAAACGGCCTCGAACCAGGGAAGCCAAAACGACTGAATAAATCTTCATTTTCCAAAAAGAACTGTCTTCTTTCCGGAAAGAATAATTCAAAACGGCTTAAGTTGGTCAACTGTCTATCTACTTCTACTTGTGAGAAATCAGGATTAATGGTTAAATCCAAGTTTAGAGAAGGAGTGACACCAATTTTGGCATCCATGCCCACATCAAAGTTTTGCTCACCGGGAAGGTTGAATTCAAAATCTCTTTCGGTGTTGGCTATCATAAAGGGAATCAGGGAGATATTCGCACCAGGTTTGGGAGGGGGGTTTTGCCATTCCATCAAGGCAGTGAAAGCTAGGTGATCTACGTCAAATTGTCTTGGTACAGGAGGCCAAGCCGAGACTTCATTTTTCTTTATGGAACGCCTGGAGAAACTAATCCGCCAGATGTTATCCGTTTCAGTTCTTTTGTACCTCAACGTTTTGAAAGGAATTGCCATTTCGACTGTCCAGCTATCTGAAGATCTTTTTACTTGAGAATACCATTTATTGTCCCAGTCTAAAGGGACATTATCACCATTGTCTATAAGGCCTTCTCGCTGTATGTTGAAAGCAGATACTCCAAAATGAAATCCATTCAACTGATCCTGAAATGGATCAATATTGACCGAGAAATCATCACTAGTCCCTGGATCGAAGTCTCGTCTCAAGCTGGAAATAATCAAACTATTCTCAGCTTGAAACACTTGCGCTCCGATATATAGAAACTGTGCATCAAAAGTCACTCTAACGAGGGTCTTTTCATCAGCATAGGATGTGTCAAAGGGGAAATTTTGATAAAAACTACTTACTAAATCAGCTTTTTGCCAAGCTGCTTCATCCAATACGCCATCTAGGATAATAGGTGATGGGGTTTGGTTTATTTGGATGGTGTACGGATTGTTAGATTGTGTAATTTGGGCGTTTATCATATTTAACAGCCCAAGTAATAATATTCCTACTGTAATAGATCTCATACATTCAGTCATTTGTAATTTGACCGCAAAAGTAGGGAATCTTTAATGAACGTTTTAACTAAAAATGTTTAATGTAGAAATTAATAATATTTCTTAAAAAAGAAAAAACTAAACATAATCTTTTTGAATCTAAAGGCCACCTAAATCACCTACGACAACTGATAGTACTAACATTAATAAATCCATGATATTTGATATTTTTG